>JBGAOL010000135.1:0-9626 GCA_044221825.1 Gemmatimonadales bacterium | reverse complement strand
TCTCCTCCTCGATGAGCCGAGGCAGGATGCGTTCACTCATGGATGGGCCGGTCATTACGGTCCGCTGGTGTCGGGAAAGTGCGGGCTGGCCGGAGGGGGCCAGTTGGACGGCCCGAAATATAGCCGGGGGGTGCCCTGACAGGCACCCCCCGGCTTTCCGTCCAAGCCCTTTCAGGCCAATCGCTTAGCGGCGGTCTCCGAACCGGTTCCGGTCACCCCTCCGGGGCGCGCGGGGTGCCCGGCTGCGGGGCCATCCCGGCGGCCAGCGGCGCCGCCTTCCGGGCCTGCCGCCAGGCCACGAGGTCGGCGAGGAGGGTGTGGATCACGGGGGTCACGTAGAGCGTCACCAGCTGGCTGAAAGCCAGTCCCCCCACCACCGCCAGGCCGAGCGGCCGCCGCGATTCGGCGCCCGCCCCGTGCCCCAGCGCGATCGGCAGGGTGCCGAGCAGGGCGGCCATGGTGGTCATCATGATGGGCCGGAAGCGGACCAGGGCAGCCTCGTGGATGGCCAGCGCCGGCGGTTCCCCGGCCAGTTCCCGGTCCCGGGCGTAGTCGATCATCATGATGGCGTTCTTCTTCACCAGGCCGATCAGCATCACCAGCCCCACGAACGCGTACACGCTCAGGTCCACCTGGAAGGCCCACAGCGTCACCAGCGCCCCGAACCCCGCGAAGAGCACCCCCGACAGGATGGTGAGCGGGTGGATGAAGCTCTCGTACAGGATCCCCAGCACGATGTAGATCACGATGATGGCCAGGCCCAGCAGCATCAGGAGGCCGGCCTGCGCCGACTGGAACGCCTGCGCCGTGCCAGCAAAGGCGCCGTTCACCCCCTGCGGCAGCGCCTCCGCGGCCGCCCGCTCCACCGCCGCGACGGCGCCGCCCAGCGACGCGCCCGGGGCCGGGTCAAACGACAGGGTGACAGCCGGCAGCTGCCCGCTGTGGTTGACCGTCAGCGGCCCCACCGTCTCCGTGACCCGCGCCAGCGCCGTCAGCGGCACCAGGGTCCCGGCCGGGGAGCGGACGCTGATCAGCGCCATGGCGCTCAGGTCGCGCTGGTACTCGGGCAGGAGCTCGAGCATCACCCAGTACTGGTTGTTGTCGGTGTAGATCGTGGAGACCTGCCGGGCCCCGAAGGCGTCGTAGAGCGCCTGCTGCACCGCCTGCATGCTGACCCCGGTGGCCGCCGCGCGCTCGCGGTCGATCTCCACCCGGACCTGCGGATTCTTGATCTGGAGGTCGCTGGTCACGTTGCCGAGCTCCGGCAGCGCATCGAGGCGCGACTGCAGCAGCGCCGCCGCCCGGTACAGCTCGTCCACGTCGGCGCCCGCCAGGGTGTACTGGTACATCGACTTGCTGCTGCGCCCGCCGATCGAGAGCACCGGCGGGTTCTGCACAAAGGCGCGCACCCCCGGGATGGCCGCCAGCTTCCGGCTCAGCGACAGCGCCACCTCGTCGGCACTCAGGCTCCGCTCGGCGCGGTCCTTGAGGCGGATGATCAGCCGGCCCTGGTTCCCCTGCCCGCGCCCGCCGCCGAGCGCCGACATGAACCCGGACACGTTGGGATCCGCCGCCACGATGTCCATGGCCTGCCGCTGGTGCCGCACCATGCTCTCGAAGCTGGTGCCCTCCAGCGCCTCCACCGTGGCGCGGAGCTGGCCCTGGTCCTCCGACGGGATGAACCCCTTCGGCACCACGCCGAAGAGCCAGATGGTGGCGCCCAGCGTGGCCAGCGAGAAGGCCACCGTCAGCTTCCGCCGGGCCATGACCCAGTCCAGCGTCCGGCCGTAGCCCCGCACCGCCGCCTCGTAGATCCCCTCGGTGATCCCGAACAGCCGCCCGAGCACGCCCCGCGTCCCCTCGCCGTGGCCGGCGGTCAGGTAGCGGCTGCAGAGCATCGGCGTCAGGGTGAGCGACACCACCCCCGAGATCAGGATGGCGAGCGAGAGCGTGATCGCGAACTCGCGGAACAGCCGCCCCACCAGCTCGCCCAGGAAGAGGATGGGGATGAACACCGCCACCAGCGAGATCGTCATCGAGACGATCGTGAAGCCGATCTCCTGGGCCCCGTCGAGCGCCGCCTGCAGCCGCGACTTCCCCATCTCCATGTGGCGCACGATGTTCTCGAGCATCACGATGGCGTCGTCCACCACGAAGCCCACCGCGAGCGTCAGCGCCATCAGCGAGAGGTTGTTCAGGCTGAAGCCCAGCAGCGACATCCCCGCGAAGGTCCCCACCAGCGACAGCGGCAGCGCCAGGCTCGGGATCACCGTGGCGGAGACGTTCCGCAGGAACACGAAGATGACCATCACCACCAGGATCAGCGTGAGGTAGAGCGTGAACTTCACGTCGTCCACCGACTCGCGGATCGAGAGCGAGCGGTCGTAGATGGTCTGCACCTGCACCGAGGGGGGCAGGGCGCGCTGGAGTTCGGTCATCACCCCCCGCACCCGCTCCGCCACCTCCACGGTGTTGGTGCCGGGCTGGCGCTGGATGGCGAGCACGATGCCGCGGGTGCCGGAGTACCAGGCCGCGGCCTTGGTGTCCTGCACGCTGTCGATCACCCGGCCGAGGTCGGCCAGGCGCACGGGGCTGCCGTCCCGCCACGCCACGATGAGGGGCTGGAACGCCTCGGCGTTGCGGAGCTGGCCGTCGGACTCCACCGCGTAGGCGCGGTCGGTGCCCCAGAGGATGCCGGTGGGGAGGTTCACGTTGTTGGCACGGATGGCCGTCACCACCTCGTCGATGCCGATCTTCCGCGCCGCGAGCGCCTGCGGGTCGAGCTGGATCCGCACCGCGTACTTCTGCGACCCGTACACCGACACCTGCGCCACCCCGCTCACCGTGGCCAGCCGCTGCCCGATCAGCGTCTGTCCATACTCGTCCAGCGCCGAGAGCGGCAGCACCGGGCTGGTGAGCGCATAGAGGAGGATGGGCGCGGCCGACGGGTCCACCTTCCGGTAGGAGGGCGGCGTGAGGTCGGACGGCAGCGTGCGCTGCGCCTGCGCGATGGCCGCCTGCACGTCCGCCGCCGCCGCGTCGATGTCGCGGTCCAGCGCAAACTGCAGGGTGACGTCGGTGCTCCCCTGCCCGCTGGCCGAGGTGATGGCGTCGATGCCGGCGATGGTGGAGAACTGCTTCTCGAGCGGCGTCGCCACCGACGCGGCCATGGTCTCGGGGCTCGCGCCCGCCAGCCCGGCGCTCACCGTGATGGTGGGATAGTCCACCGCCGGCAGGTCCGCCACCGGCAGGTCGCGGTAGGCCACCAGCCCGAAGACGAGCAGGGCCGCCATGACCAGCGTGGTCATGACGGGGCGGCGGATCCACGGGCCGGAGACGTTCACGGCACCTCCCCCGTCGGCTTCACTTCCGCGACGGCCGCCCCATCCGTGAGGCGGAGCTGGCCGTCGGTCACCACGCGATCTCCCCGCTGCACCTCGCCCTGCACCACCGCCAGCGAGTCGTCGCTGCGCATCACGCTCACCCGCCGGAGCGCCGCCCGGTTCTCGGCCGTCACCACGAAGAGCGAGGCCCCTTGCTGGCCCGTGATCACCGCCGCGCGCGGCACCACCAGCACCCCGCGCTCCGTGGCCAGCTCCAGCGCCACCCGCACCAGGCCGCCCGGCCAGAGCCGCTCGTCCGTGTTGGGGAAGGTGGCCTTGAGCGCCACCGTGCCGGTGAGCGTGTCCACCGCGTTGTCCAGGAAAGCGAGCGTGCCGTTGGTGATGGAGACGCTGTCTCCCACCGGCAGCGCCCGCACCGGCAGCGCCCCGCCCGCCCGCGAGCCGCGGAGCCGCGCCAGGTAGGTGGCCGGCACCGCGAAGCGCACCGACACCGGCGTCACCTGGTTCAGCACCACCAGCGGCTGGCCGCTGCCGGCGCGCGCCAGGTTGCCCTCGCGCACCAGCACCGCGCCGGCGCGCCCGCTGAAGGGGGCGCGGATGGTGGCGTACTGGAGATCGAGCTGCGCGGCCTCGAGGGAGGCGGAATCGGCCTGGAGGGTGGCCATCAGGGCGGACTCGCCGGCCTTGGCCTGGTCCAGCTCCTGGGTGGTGGCGTAGTTCTGCTGCGCCAGCTGCTCCATCCGCTCCCGCTCGCGGCGCGCGTTGGTGAGCTGGGCCAGGTCCCGCGCCAGCACCGCCCGGCGCTGCCCCACGGCGGCCGCGTACGGCCGGGGATCCAGCTGGAAGAGGACCTGACCCTCGCGGACCAGGTCCCCTTCCTGGAATCCCACCCGGAGCACCGTGCCGGTGACCTGCGCCTGAATCTCGGCCATCCGGATCGGCTCGACGGTGCCGGTGGACTGAAGGATGAGGGGAAGGTCGCGCTGCTCGACGGCGCCGAGGCGAACCGGGACCGGCGGCGCCGAACCACCCTTCTGGGTTCCCTTGCACGCGGCAAGGGGCAGGAGGGCCAGCAGGAGCAGCGCGGGAGTCGGAGAAGTGAAGCGAAGGCTCATGAGTATCGAATCATACGCGGAGTCCTGCGCGAACGCTGTACGGACCACCAGGAGCGCCACGGTGCGTTCCACCTGGATCAAATCGCTATAGGGGGCCAAACCACTCGGCGTTGCGGGACAACGACTTAGCTCCTGCCGGCACGAGGCACCGCTCCTGCCCATTGGGTGGGCCAGTGAAGGACCTCAACCCTCGACAGCCCAGGAGTCACCGATGCGCCGCTTCACCCGCTTCCTCGCCGCCGTTGCCATTGCCGGGGTCCCGGCGCTGGCCGCCTGCTCCGATTCCACCAGCCCCTCGAGCCCCCTCGGCGTGGCCCTCTCGGTGGGCCAGCTCGACAGCACCATTGCTACGGGTCCCACCCGGATCGAGATCCAGCTCCCCGCCGGCTCCATGAACGCCCGCGAGGTGCACGTCGAGGCCGAGGACCTCGAGGAGAAGATCACCAGCACCATCACCGCCATCGACCCCGTGGCCGGCACCGTGACGCTCGAACTGGGCGGCCTGGTGGTGAGCTACACCGACGGCACCCGCTTCCGGACACGCTCGGAGAGCCACGCCACCCGCGCCGCCTTCGAGACGGCTGTGGCGAGTGCGCTGGCCGCCGGTGGTACCCCCGCCGTCGAGGCGCGCCGCAACGCCCCGGCCCAGCCGCAGGCCCCGACCGACCCGAGCTTCACCGCCAACGACCTCCGCCTGGCCGACCGCAACCGCGGCAACAAGCTCGAGGTGTACGTGGACAGCGACAATTACTCCACCGCCGTCACGGCGCCGGTGCTGGCCACGCTGACCGTCTTCAACCTGGCCGTGAACATTACCGACGCCACCGAGCTCTCCGACGACGACCAGCCGGGCCAGGGCGACGGCCCCGAGGGCGAGTTCGAGGGCATGGTGGCGAGCGTGGACAGCGTCACCGGCACCATTACCCTGGTGGACGGCCGCATCATCAACGCCGGCGCCGCCAGCTTCGAGACCGGCAGCGACTTCACCAGCCTCGGCGCCATGGCGGTGGCCGTGGCCGCCGGCAGCCCGGTGAAGGTGGAGGGCAACGGCACCGTGGCCAGCGCCGGCCCGCCGATGGTGATCGACGCCAGCTCCATCAAGCCCGAGTCCGAGGACGAGAACGAGGGCGGCGACGACAACGGCGGCGGGAACGGCGGCAACAGCGGGAGCGGCAACAGCGGCTCCGGCGGGAACGGCGGCAACGACGACGGCCCCAACCACACCTGAGCCATTGCCAAGCGGCTGCAACAGATGAAACGTCAGGGCGCCCCCTCCGGGGGGCGCCCTTTCTTCTTAATGGCGGGTTCCCGGCCACCGGGCCGGAGCAACCCTTTCCCGGCCGGCCGCGTCAGAGGGGTGCCAGTTGGGACGGACCGTCAGCCAGACCCCCAGGGGATAGTGAACGAACGCGACCTGATCGCCCGGGTCCTCTCCGGAGACCCGTCAGCGGAGCGCCAGCTCTACGACCGCTACGTGGACCAGGTATGGCGCATGGCCTACCGGTTTGCCGGCGACTCGGAGCGCGCGGCCGAGTGGACCCAGGACACGTTCGTCCGGGTGTTCCAGCGGCTGGGGGAGTTCCGGGGCGAGGCGCGGCTCGGGACGTGGATCGGGAGCATCACCATCTCGATCGCGCTCACGGGACTCCGCCAGGGGAAGCGCCGGGCCGAGCGCGAGGTGCCGCTCGAGGACGACCTGCCCCACCCGGCGCCCAGCCGTCCCCGCGTGGACGGCGAGCTCCGGCAGAAGCTGGCCCAGGCCATCGAGAACCTGGCCGACGGCTATCGCTCGGTGTTCGTGCTGCACGATGTCGAGGGCTACACCCACGAGGAGATCGCCGCGATGCTCGGCGTGACCACCGGGACCTCGAAGGCGCAGCTCCACCGGGCCCGCGGCAAGCTGCGTGAGGCGCTCGGCGCCTACGCCTGACAGATGAGAGAGCCACCCATGTCCGACGACCCGCTCGAGGAGCCCCTCCGCTCCATGGCGACCGACTACCACCAGGCCCCCGCCCCCGACCGGGACGCGATGTGGGCCGCCATCCAGGCCCGCCGCGCCGCCGAAGCGCCCGCGGCGGACGCCTCCGTGATCCCGCTCCGCCGGCCGCGTGCGCTGCCGCGCTGGGCGGTCCCGGTGGGGATGGCCGCGCTGCTGACCCTGGCCTTCGGGCTCGGGCGGCTGAGCCGGGACGGCGAGGCGGGGACCAAGGCGGTGGCCACGAACGACAATCCCGCCACGCCCAGCCGCGCCAAGCGCGACGCGCTGGTGCACCAGGCGGCGGCGGTGGAATACCTCGGCACGGTGGAGGTGTTTTTGACCGACCTGCCCCAGGCGGTGAAGGAAAAGGGAAGGAAGGAAGAGGTGTCCGACCAGGCCCGTCGGCTCCTCGCGACGACCCGGCTCCTCCTCGACACGCCCGCCGGTGACGACCGGCGGATGCGGCCGCTGCTCGAGGACCTGGAGCTGGTGCTGGCCGAGATCGCGCAGCTGCCGGCGGAGCCGGCGGGGCAGCTCGATCTCATCACCCAAGGCCTCGACCAGCGGGGGACGCTGACCCAGCTGCGCTCGAAGGTGTCCGCGGGCCCCCTGCCCGCGCTCAATCAAGGAGAGCTGTGATGATCCGCTGGATGCTCGGTTCCGTGGCCGCGCTCGCGCTGGCGAGCGCCACCCCGTGGAGCCAGGACGCGCTGCCGCAGGCCGCGCCGCGCTTTGCCGTCGAGGCGCCGGCCTCGTGGCTGCCCGATGACCCCGCCGACTCGCTCTACCGCGCCGGCCGCGACGCGCTCAACCGCCGGCAGTACCGGAAGGCCGCCGAGCTCTTCGCCCAGGTGTCGAGCCGGTATCCCCGCTCGGGCTACGCCGGCGATGCGCTCTACTGGGAGGCCTTCGCCCTTTATCGCGCCGACGACCTGCGCACCTCGCTGGCCCGCCTCGACGACCAGAAGCGCCGCTACCCGAGCGCCGCCACCGCCGGCGACGCCGCCGCCCTGGCCACCCGTGTCCGCGGCGAGCTGGCCCGCCGTGGCGATGCCGAGAGTGCCGCGACGGTCGTGGGCCAGGCGGAGGACATCGCCGCCACCTCGCCGGGCGAGGGCCGCGGCAGGACCCGCGCCCGCGGTGGCGTGGCCACCACCGTGCGCGGCAGCGCCGACGTGGCGCGGGAGGACCGCTGCGACGAGGACAGCGACGTGAAGGTCATGGCGCTCAACGCCGTGATGCAGATGGACGCCGACCGCGCCATGCCGATCCTCACCCGCGTCCTCGCCAAGCGCGACGCCGCGTCGGCCTGCCTCCGCCGGAAGGCCGTCTTCCTGGTGGCGCAGCAGCGCACCGACAGCACGGCTGCCATCCTCATGCGCGCGGTCCGGGACGATCCCGATCCCGAGGTGCGCGAGCAGGCCGTCTTCTGGCTGAGCCAGGTGCCGGGCCCCCGCACCGTCACGCTGCTCGACTCGCTGGTGCGCTTCTCCAACGACGAGGCCATCCAGGACAAGGCGGTCTTCGCCCTGTCGCAGGAGGGCAGCGACCAGGCCCAGGCCGCGCTCCGGGCGCTGGCCGAGCGGAACGACGCGCCGCGTGAGGCGCGGGAGAAGGCCATCTTCTGGCTCGGGCAGTCCCGGAACGGCGGCTCGGCGTACCTGCGGCAGCTGTACCCGAAGCTCACCGACGACGGCCTCCGGGAGCGCCTGATCTTCGGCATCGCGCAGTCCAACGACGCGGCCGACCGGCAGTGGCTGCTCGACCTGGTGCGGAACGGCAGCGAGGACGTCGAGATCCGCAAGAAGGCGCTCTTCTGGGTGGCGCAGTCGGCCGACCTGGCGCAGCTCGACGCGCTCTACAAGAGCCTGACGGACGGCGAGCTCAAGGAGCAGATCATCTTCGGCTTCGCGCAGCGGAAGGATCCGGCGGCGGTGGACCGGCTCATCACCATCGCCAAGACCGACAAGGACCCGGAGCTCCGCAAGAAGGCGCTCTTCTGGCTGGGCCAGTCGCGCGACCCGCGCGCGGTGGACGTCCTCGAGCAGTTCCTGAACGAGTAGGAGGCTTCCATGCAGATCCAGATCATGAGCGCGGTGGTGACCGCCGCGCTCATCGCGGTGCCGCGGTTCTTCGATCCGACGCTGGCCGTGCAGGTGGCGGAGGTGCGGGACGGGACGGTGCGGCTGAGTTACACGGCGCGCGAGGGCGTCTGCGGCAACGGCGAGAACATCAGCACCTCGAGCGGCCGGCGGAACGAGTGGCAGTCGGACTGCCAGGACGGGCCGGTGCGGCTGGTGCTGGAGCGGCACGGCGGGAAGACCACGCACATCCGCGCCTACGTCGGCGGCCAGTGGCGCGGCTCGGCCACCCGCGACCTGGGCCAGGTCCCCGCCGCCGAGGCCGGCAAGTACCTCCTCTGGCTGGCCGAACAGGACGAGCCCGCGGCGGATGACGCGATCTTCCCCGCCACCATCGCCGACAGCACCGAGGCGTGGCCCACGCTGCTCCGCATCGCCAAGAGCAGCCAGGCCACCACCAAGGCCCGGAAGGCCGCCATCTTCTGGGTGGGCCAGGCCGCGGCCGACGAGGCCACCAAGGGCCTCGACGACCTGGCCAACGACAACCAGCAGGACCGCGAGGTGCGGGAGAGCGCGCTCTTTGCCCTCTCGCAGCAGCCCGCCAGCAAGGGCATCCCCGCCCTCATCCGCGTGGCGAAGACCAGCAAGGACCCCAAGCTCCGCCGCACCGCGCTGTTCTGGCTCGGGCAGAGCGAGGATCCGGCGGCGATCCGGCTGTTCGAGGAAATACTGGCCAACTAGGGACGGGCGCCCAGCCAATCCCGCGCGATCGTGTCAGCACGACGTCTGTAGGGGCCGGATATATCCGGCCCCTACGTACGTGGGGGAGAGGGGATGCTGCGTGGGGAGCTGGGAGCGCTGGGGAAGAAGGCTCGCCCCGTTCTCCCAGCCAATCCCGCACGATCGCTCAGCGCGATCTCTGTAGGGGCCGGATATATCCGGCCCCTACGTACGTGGGGGAGAGGGGATGCGGCGTGGAGAGCTGGGAGCGCAGAGCGAGAGTGCTAGTCTCTCCAGCGGGCGGGGTTTTCCAGGATGTAGCGATCGTGATACCACCACTCCCGGGGCGTGCGGAGGATGCGCTCGAAAAAGGAGCGCTGCCACAGTG
>JBGAOL010000134.1:0-9708 GCA_044221825.1 Gemmatimonadales bacterium | reverse complement strand
CCACGCCGCTCGCATCGAAGGTGGCGGTGATCACGGTGTCGAGCACTGGACGGGGCGTGCCGGTGACGGCCGCCGCGCGCTTTTCCGGCAGCGGCTCGCCGCTGCAGGCGGTCACCAGCGCCAGGCCCAGCACTCCCCACGTCGTCGCCTTCATGGTGCGATTCCTCGTCGGTCGGAAGCCGATCGTGATGTCAGTCCACATGCTTGCCCATCGCCTTCTGCCGCTCGGCCACGGCCACCAGGAGGTCATAGCGCGCCGCCGCGTGCGCCAGGGCCGCCCCGGTCTCGGCCGCGGTGGCGTCGAACAGTTCAGTGATGGAGGAGAGCCCGCCCGCATACTTCCGCGTCACCAGCCGGTGCGCCTCACGCGCCTGCGCCAGCGCCACGTCCTGGATGGCGAGCTGCTCGCGTGCCACGGTGAGCCGCTCCGTGGCCTGGGCCAGCTCGAGCGCCGCCTGTCCTTCGGCCGCCTCCGCCATCGCCTCGGCGGCCTGCAGGCGACCTCCGGTGGCCTTGAGCTCCGCGAGCTCGGACGCTCCCGCGAAGGGGCTCCAGCTCAGCATCACGCCCACGGTCCAGGCGCTCTTCCCCGCAAACGGCTGGTTGGGATCGTTCCAGTCCACCCGCCCGAACCCGTTGAGCCGGGGCAGGTAGAGCGACTGCGCCCGCCGCCGGTCCGCCCGCGCCGCGCGGGCGCCGAGTGCGGCGGCCTGCACGTCGGCGCGCTCGGCGGGGGCCGCGTCCTCGGTCATCGAGGCGGCGGCACGTTCGGTCACGGCAACCGCGGATGGCAGCGTGTCGGGGAGGGTCCAGTTGGTGTCGGCCGGGTCGCCCATCAGGACCGCCAGGCCCCGCTTCGCAATCCGCGCCTCACCGCGCGCCGCCACGAGCCGGGCCTCGATCTCACCCGACTTCACGCGGGCCAACAGCGCATCGGACCGGGTGGCCAGGCCCTGCTGCACCACGAGCTCCGCCTCGCGCACGTGGGCGCGGCCAGCGGTGGCCGCCACCTCGAGCATCTTCACCTGCTCCGCCGCCAGCACCGCGCCCCAGTAGGCCCGGAGCACCATGACACTGGTCCCGGAACGGGTCCAGCGGGCGCTCGCCTCCATGGCCCCAGCCGCATCGCCCGCGGCGCGGCGGCCGAGCCAGGCGTCGGCGTTGAAGAGCGGCTGCTCCACCACCAGGCCGGTGGAGACGTTGCCGATGGAGCTGGGATCGTTGAGGAGCGCGGGATTGAAGGCGGCGGGGGTCACGGCGCGCTGCCGGAGCAGGAAGCCGAAGGCGTTGAGCGGGTCGGTGGTCTTGGTGGCACGGCGCCATCACCCGCACTTCAGCAGGATGCCGGAGCAGACATGGCCTGCCCCGCGCGGAGCGCCGGCCTGCCCTGCCGCGATCCGGTTGTCAAAGCCCCGCTGCTCCGCCCGCGTGAGTGCTTCCGCCGGGGTGAGCACCTGGGCCCGGGCCGCCACGGGCAGCGCCAGCATCAGGAGGAAGGTGAACCGGGATTCTGTCCGCATGCCGATCTCGGGTTGGGGAGGCCGGGAGCCTTGTGCAACTGCATATAACTATATAGTTATATACAGGAGCAGTCAAGGCGTTCCCGGACCCCTGGGAGGGGCTATGGCGGATGAAGATTCCCTACTCCATTCTTATATGGCTATCTGTTCAGTACCTACGAGGGGAGTCGATGCCCAGCAAGCCGCTGTCGCCCGCCCAGCTCGGGCTCATCGCCGAGCGCTTCAAGGCCCTGGCCGAGCCGTCGCGGCTGGAGATCTTGCATGCCCTGAAGGAGCGGGAGCGGACGGTCTCGGAGATCCTCGAGGCCACGGGGCTCGGGCAGGCCAACGTCTCCAAGCACCTGCAGCTGCTCTTCACCGCCGGCTTCGTGGACCGGCGGAAGGACGGGGTGAACACCTGGTACCGGCTGGCCGACCAGGACGTGCTCCGCCTCTGCGAGCTGATGTGCGGGCGCATGGAGAAGGAGGCGGCGGCGCGGCGGAAGCTCTTCGCGGGCTGACGCGGCGTGCGTTCGATTGCCTGAAGCGACAGAAGGGACCGGGCGTGGCCCCGTCCCTTCTTGCTATTCCCGGCATCGAGGGGCCGGCCACGCCGGCCCCTACGGCTCGGTCACCGCAACGCCGTCATCGCCGCGCGGATCCGTGCCTTCTGCGTCTCATCCGGCACCATGTCGAGGGCCCGCTGGTAGTTCTGCAGCGCGCCGCGCTTGTCCCCCTTCTTGGCCAGCGCCTCGGCGAGGCTGTCGTAGACGTTCGAGAGCGCGGATAGTCCGCCACGTTCTTCCGGAACAGCGCCAGCGCCTCGTCCATCTTCCCCGCGTTCATCATCTGGTAGCCGAGCGCGTTCACCCACCTCCGAGGCCACGGCCAGCGCTGGCCTGGTCGCGCAGGCGCGCAGCCTCGGCCGTGTTGCCCTGCTTCTCGAGCACAACGCCTTGATGCGGAGGCTCTGGAAGCCGCCGTTGCGGGTGATGGCGCTGTCCGCCCACGCCGCCGCCAGCGCCCACTGTCCCCGCGCGATGGCCTGCATGGCGGCCTGGTTCCAGGACTGCGGGAAGAAGTACGCGATGCCGCGGAGCTGATTCGCCACGCTGTCCAGCACGACCTGCGTAGTGGGCACCGTCACCGGGAAGCGGAGCGCCAGCTTCTCCCAGCGGAGCGTCACGGTGACCGTGGAATCACTCGTGGGGTCCAGCGTGTAGCGCAGCATCTCCTCGTGCTCCGCCGCCGTGGGCGTGACGCGGAACCGCGCCGCATCCTCGGCCGCGTTGTAGCTGAAGCTGCCCCACGCGTTGGCCTCGCGGCTCACCATCACGGTCCACGCACCCGCCGTCGGGATGGTGTGGAGGCCGTAGCGCCCCGCCGGCAGCCGCGTGCCGCCCACGGTGAACGGGCTCGAGACGGTGAGGACCGTGTTCTCGTTGGCGCCGGCGCGCCACACCGAATCGAACGGCACCAGGGCGCCCCAGATCTTCCGGCCATGCACCGACGGCCGCGCATACTCGACTGTCACCCGGCTCATCCCCACCACTGCTCACCGCCGCACTCGGGCTCTCCCGCGGCGTGGTGATCACGGGCATCTGCGCGGCGAGTGGAACTGCCAGAAGCATGAGCGCGGACAACACCCCCGACGTCCTGACTTGCAACACGGGACCTCCTCGTTGTGGGGACTTCGATTGTCTGGGAATCGGAGGTCACCACGATGCCGGCTGGCGGGTGGTGTCAGATGGCACGGCGGCGTCGCTGGGGGCGACGGCTGAACGGGCGCTCGGTGTGACGCAACGCAGAGGCGCAGAGGGCGCAGAGACGCGCAAGGAACTGCACGAACGTGGCAGGCTCAACGCCGGGGAGCCCGCAGCGTTGTTGTGGGTGTGAGTTCGGGTCCGGCAACGCCCCCCACCAGTCACGGAGTCCCACCCAAGAAGCGTCAGAGTCCGGGTCGGCAACGCCCCGATCCCGGCTCGATGCCCTCCGCGTCCCTCCGCGCCCTCTGCGCCTCTGCGTTGAGTCACACCAAGCCCCACCCCATCGCCGACCCCGGAACCATGGCACCCAGGCCGCGCCCCCAAGCTCTTGCCACGAAAGCACATCCCCGATTGATCCACGAGTGAATCCGGCGTGATCCACGCTGCTATCTTGCAGCCGTCACCTCAACCGGAGCTTCTCATGTCGGGTCGTCTGTGGGTTGCCGCCGTGGTCGTCGGCGGGATGGTGCTGGGGATGCCGGCCAGGGCCGAGGCGCAGCTGGGCGGGCTCACCAAGCGGGCGCGGGACCGCGCGGCGCAGGCCGCCGGGGTCCAGAGCACCGATGAGGCGGCCCGCATGCCGGGGCCGGTGCTCACCGCCGCGGTCCTCGATCAGGTCATGACCGGCCTCAAGGCCGAGAAGGTGGCGCGCGACAACTGGGCCGCCGAGCAGGCGCGGCAGCAGCGTCTCCGGGAACACGAGGAGGCGCGGCAGGCGGCGGCGGGGAATCATTCCGAGTGCCTCGACCGCACCATGCGCGCCGACAGCAACTTCGCCAAGGCGGAACGGCTGCAGCGCGAGGCGCAGGCCGCCGCCCAGCGGGGCGAGACCGCCAAGGCGGTGCAGGCCGCGCAGCAGATCCAGGGCCTGATCACGCTGGCGCAGCAGAACGCCGAGGCCAAGTGCAAGCCGGCCGAGCCGGCGGCGGCGCCGGAGGAGCAGGCAGTGGCGGCGGTGCAGGTGAACCCCGATTCCGTGGGCGCCAAGGCCGCCAAGATGAGCGCCACCGACTACGCCCAGGCCAAGGAACTCCTCTACACCTACCTCAACTTCCCGCAGAAGGCCGGCCTCTCGGCCGACGAGAAGCGGGTCGTTGATCCGCGGAAGCCCCAGATCAAGGACGCGCTCAAGGGCGCGGGCCTGGGCGGCTGATGCGCCGCCTGCTGCTCCTCGGCGTGCTGGCTGGCGCGGCGGGCGTGAGCCTTGCCGCGGGCGAGCCCGGGCTCGCGCTCGACTGGACGCCGGTGCGTCCCGGGCTCGAGCTCGCCACGCGGCCCTGGCGCGCACCCGGGGAGGGGCGGTGGACCAAGCTGGTGTTCCTGCGGATCGATCCCGCTACCCATCACCTGACGCTCGACCTGGGCCTCACCCCCGATTTCCGCGACCCCGCGTGGAGCATCGCACGCGCGCCGGCGCGAGCGGTGGCGGCGTTCAACGCGGGCCAGTTCAGCGGCATCGCGCCGTGGGGCTGGACGGTGCGGGAGGGGCGCGAGCTCCGGCCCCCCGGCACGGGCCCGCTCTCCATGGCGGTGGTGGAGGACTCGAGCGGCAGCGTGCGCTTCGTACCGCCCGACTCCATTGCGGCGGTGCGTGAAGCTGGCGGGGTGCGCACCGTGATCCAGTCCTACCCCACGCTCCTCGAGGCCAGCGGCCGCATCCCCGCCGCCCTCACCACCGAGGGCCTCGGCGTCGGCACCACCCATCGCGACGCGCGCCTGGCCCTCTGCGCCCTGGCCGACGGGCGGCTCCTCCTGCTCCTCACCCGCTTCGACGGCCTCGGCGACGCGGGCCAGGCCATCCCCTTCGGCCTGACACTGGCCGAGACGGCGACGATCCTGCGCGACGCCGGCTGCCTCCGCGCCGTGGCGCTCGACGGTGGCATCTCCGCCCAGCTCCTGGTCCGCGCCACCCCCGACGGGGACCGCGCCTGGAGCGCCTGGCGCAAGGTCCCCGCCGGCCTCCTCGTGGAGCCGCGCGCAGGGCCGTGAGCCGGGCCGCGTTCCTCGTCTCGACATAGCGGCGGAGCTACGCTCCGCCGACTCGATCCAGCCCTCGTGCACGATCCTCGAGATCCAGACGGCGGAGCATAGCTCCGCCGCTACGGGTGCACGGGCGAGTACCTGGGCGATTCCTGTCCCCGTCGTGCCCTGGCCGTCGGCCGTGAGCGGCGTTGCCCCTCCGGAACGTCCCTAACTGCCGCTCCTCCCCCTCAGGGGGCTGGCGCGGGCACGGAAGGTGCTTAGTCTAGCAGTTGGGTAGACAATAGGACCACCGGTCCCCCGGCGTCCGGCCGCGGTCCCGGGCACATTCGCCCGGAAACCGCGCACTTTCGACCTTCAACGCACCGACCGGCCGGGCGCCCCGTGGGCTCCGGGCCACAGGTGGTGCAGTGAGGCCACGATGACCGCCGTCGCGCAGCCCCCCGCCCTGGAAGAACTGATCCGCCGCCTCGACGCCGCCACCCGGCACGGAGACGACGAGGCCATCGTGCAGGACGTCAAGCAGGCGCTCATCGAGGTGGCAGGCGGCGGTCGCCTGCAGCTCGATCCCGAGTTCCTGCGCCCGGCCACCGACCGCTACGCCCGCCGGCTCCTCCACCTCGACCCGTCGGGCCGCTACAGCCTGCTGGTGATGGTCTGGGACCGGGGCCAGGGCACCAAGCTGCACGACCACGGCGGCAACTGGTGCGTCGAGTGTGTCTACCAGGGGGAGATCGAGGTCACCTCCTACTCGATGACCGGCGGCGACGCCGCGCGCGGCATCGTGCAGTTCCAGGAGGAGACCCGCATCCGCGCCGGCCAGGGCGAGGCGGGCGCCCTCATCCCGCCCTTCGAGCACCACATCCTCACGAACGCCGGCGACACGCCCGCCGTGACGCTCCACGTGTACAGCCACGAGCTCACCAGCTGCCACGTCTTCGAGCCGGTGGACGGCGGCTGGCGGCGCAAGTACGTGGAGCTGGCGTATACGGCGTAGGCGGGGCAGCGTGGGAGCACAATACAAGCGGGGCTCGTCACGAGACGAGCCCCGCTTCTTTCCTCGACCCGTAGCGGCGGAGCTACACTCCGCCGACTGGATCTTCGAGATCGCGCACGATGGCCGGGACCGAGTCGGCGGAGCGCAGCTCCTCCGCTACGGGTGCGCCTCGAACCAGAGCTCGGTGTCGTAGTGCAGCGTGATCTCCTCACCCGCGTCGATGGGCCTGAGGGCCTCGAGGACGAGGGCCTGGCGGTCGTAGTCCGGCCAGACGCCGGCGTTGTGGTCCTCGGCGTGGTTGGCCAGGCTCACCAACCCGAAGGCGATGGCGCCGAGCCAGGTGTCGTCGTCCTCGCCGTGCCAGTGGAAGTAGTGGTGGCCGAGGGGCGTGGACTCAAGGAGTTCCGCCTGGGTCCCGTCAATGATGCTGACGGGCGACACCTCGATCACCTCGCCCTCCTCGAAGGCCCGCGCGGCATAGATGCCCCGCCCCTTCACGGGGTGGACGCGGACCTCGAGCCCGAACGGGGAGACGAACTGCGGCGCAAGCATGATGGGGCGGGGAAAAGGAGGAGCTACGTTAAGGGGCGCCGGGGGTGGATGGAAGGGGTGCGCCGCCGCCACGCCGCCGTCCCCGCGCCACAGGCACCGTCGCCTCACCGCATCACGGAAGGGATCCTCATGTCTCGCGACCTGCGCTACCGCCTCCTGGGCCCGAGCGGCCTCCGCGTCTCCGAGCTGGCGCTCGGCACCATGACCTTCGGCACCGAGTGGGGCACCGGCGGCGACGCCGCCGAGAGCCGCCGGATGTTCGACGCCTACGCGGCGCGCGGCGGCAACTTCATCGACACCGCCAACCGCTACACCGAGGGCACCAGCGAGCGCCTGCTCGGCGACTTCCTGGCCGCCGACCGCGACCACTTCGTCCTGGCCACCAAGTACACCCTCTTCGACCGGAAGGGCGATCCCAACTTCAGCGGCAACCACAAGAAGAACCTGCATCGCTCGGTGAAGGCGAGCCTCGAGCGCCTGCGCACCGACCACCTGGACCTGCTCTGGGTCCACATGTGGGACTTCACCACGCCGGTGGAGGAGGTGATGCGGGCGCTGGACGAGCTGGTGCGGGGCGGCAGCGTGCACCACATCGCCATCAGCGACACACCGGCGTGGGTCATCGCACAGGCCAACACCCTGGCACGGGCGCGCGGGTGGACGCCGTTCACGGCGGTGCAGCTCCGCTACTCGCTCATCGATCGCGCCGCCGAGCGGGACCTGCTGCCCATGGCGAAGGCGTTTGGGCTGGCGGTGACGCCGTGGAGCGTCATCGGGGCGGGGGTGCTCTCGGGGAAGTACAACACGGACGCGGCGGCGACCGGCCGCGCGGCCAAGGGGGCGGCGAAGCAGCCGCGTAACCTCGAGATCGCGGGGGTCGTCAACGAAATCGCCGCCGAGCTCGGCGCCAGCGCCACGCAGGTGGCCATCGCCTGGGCCATGTCGCGGCCGGGGGTCATCATCCCGCTGATCGGCGCCCGCAACGTGCGGCAGCTCGAGGACAACCTCGGCGCCGTGGACGTGACGCTCGCTCCGGCGCAGCTCGAGCGGCTGGAGCGGGTGAGCGCCATCGAGCTCGGCTTCCCGCACGACTTCCTCCTGACCGAGGCCACGCAGGAGATCGTCTTCGGCGGGTCGCAGGGGCGGCTGGAGCGGCCGGGGCGCTGGTAGGCGCGGGGCACGCGCCGGCCGGCGATGGCCTCGACGTGACTTGAAGGCGCTGCGACGCCGCTTTGCGTCGTTGCGATCGGGCTGGTGCCCGCTGCGATGGCCCTGGCGATCACCGCGATAGCCCTGGCGATCACCGCGATTGGCCTTGCGATGAGCGCGATCCGGCTCACGGTCGCCGCGACGGGCCTTGCGATCGCCGCGATGGCCCGTGAGCACGGCGCGATTGCCCTGCTGGCCGTCGCGATGGTCCTCGCGGGCACCTCGATGGCCCTGGCGGGGCTCGCGTCTGGCCGTGTGGTGCCCTCAATTGTCCTTGCGGTCCTCGCGATCACCCTCGCGGTCGCTGCGATTGCGCTCGCGCTCCTCGCGCGCGCCCTTGCGGTCGTGGCGAGTGGCCGTTGGAGTGCCGCGATGAGATTTTCGGGCGGAACGACGGCTCTCGCGGGACCCGCGATGGCGCTGGAGAGGGTTGCGTCGGTCCTCGCGGTGGCTCCGAATCTCGGTGCCATGACAGCGACCGGCCTCAGCGTGACGCCGAGAGCCCGCCCCGCCGCCGCGTCGGCGTCAGTGCAGGCTCCGGTGGCATTTCCCCGCCCGGCAGCGCCACCCGGGGCGGCTGCGCGCGGGCCGCGCGGGGAGCCAGTGGACCGGCGAGAGCGGCGCCGCCTGTGAGGCGCGGCCCGCTCCCTCCGTCGTGTCCCTTCAGTGCGCGGGGCCGCGGTCCTCGGACTCGGCCGCGAACTGGCAGCTCACCTTGGGGTTCCACGCCGCGAAGATCCCGGCCGGGTTCTCGCTGAAGAGCCAGACGTGCATCACGTAGAGGCCCAGCGCGTCGTTGCGGTCAAACTCGCGGTCGAAGAGCCGCGGGGCGCCGGTCCCGGTCCACTTGGCGATCGGCACGATGTACTCGACGGCGCCGAGCTTGTACTCGCCGCTCTTCATCGGTTCGTAGACCAGCGCCTCGGGCTTGAGCTGGTCGATGGTGCCGTCGAGCCGCGCCGCCTCGGCGAAGTGGTAGCCCATGGCCCCCATGCCGCCGTGATACCAGCAGGTGGTGATCTGGTCCTTCCACCCCGCGGCCTTGGCCGCCTCGAGCCGGCGGTACGGCGCGATGGCCGCGCGCAGCTGGGCGATCTGGTCGCCGGTGCGGATGGTGGCGCCAGCCTGGCTGTGGAGCACCACGGGCGGCGTGATCTCGGTGGCGGGATCGGCGGTGCAGGCGATGGCGACGACGGCAAGGGCCGCGGCGGCGGCAACGGACAGCATGCGGGACAGGGGCGACATCGGGACCTCCAGCGTGAGGACATGAACCTGACGGGCGGACGCCGGCCAGGGGGACCGCTGGAGGGAAGAGCGGGAAGCCGAGGCGGGACCCGTCACGCGGGACGGGCGGCACAGCGGGCGGGACGATCGGCAAGGGGCGCGGCACCGTGCTGTTCTCCGGCGCGGGCATCTCCTCACGCCGTGGGGAGAACGGCCGCACGAACGCGGCGAGCCCTCCCAAGTCACGGGGCTCCCGCACGGGGCGAGGGCCCCCTCGGCGAAAACAAACGCCCCGCGGGTGCGGGGCGTAAGTCGTTGCGGCAACGATGGCTAGGGAGGGAATCGAACCCCCGACACGGGGATTTTCAGTCCCCTGCTCTACCAACTGAGCTACCTAGCCGGACGGGCGGTCAATATAGAGAAGACCCTGCCCCCCCGGTAGGGGACGGGCCGTCCCCCCGGTTGGCACCCGGCGGCCGCC
>JBGAOL010000133.1:0-9708 GCA_044221825.1 Gemmatimonadales bacterium | reverse complement strand
CGAGGGGATCCTGCGGTCCGTGGGACCACGGCAGGCCGCCGACTTCCTGACCAACATCCCGAAGACGCGGGCGGCGGAGCTCAGCCGCCGCCTGCTCGTGCCCAAGCCGAAGGAGGCGACCCGATGACGTCGCCCATCTCATTGCTCGCGCCCCTCGGCGCGCCCGCGCCGTCCGCCCCGGCCCCGTCAGAGGATCCCGGGGCCTTCGCGCAGCTGCTGGCCGTGGCGCTGGTCTCCGGCCTGCCACTCGCCGCGCCGGCGCCTGTGCCGGCACCCGTCGGCGCTGACGTGGCGGAGGGGGAGATCCTGGATGACGTGGCGCGCGAGGACAGCGTCCCGGGGACCGACGGCGGTCCGCCTGCTGATGGGACCACCGAAGTTGGCTCGGGCGAGATTCTCGAGGAGGGGTGCGCGGGCACGCCCGTCGCTGACATGGAGCTGGCGACAGAGCCGGCGGCAGCGCCGGCGCAGGCCGGCCGCGCGCCGCGCACCGCGCGGGCCCTGCGGTCGCCGGTGGCATCCCTGGCGGGCGCGCCGAAGGCCGATGTGGGACCGGTACCAGCGACGGAGACGCAGGTTGTGGGTGCACGCGCCGCCCGGGAGACGGAGCCCGTGAGCCCACGCACGGCGGGAACTCCGGAGCCGGGCCGGGCGCGGCCGACGCCGGGCATCGGCGCGTCCATGGACGCATCGCCTGTGACGGTGAAAGTGGCCCCGGATGAGCCCGCGCCGTCCACCCCGGCCCGGCCAGACATGCCGGCGCCCGCGCCCGGGGCCGACCGGTTTGCCCGCGAAGTGGAGCCGGCGGAGACAGGCCCCGTTCCGACGGCCGGCCCGGTCCTGCCGATGGCGGCGGACCTTCAGGTGCCGCGGCCGCAGCTGCGGGACACGCTCGCCGTGCCGGCCGCGGCGGTGCGCGAGCCGGGCCGTGTCCCCGCGCCCTCCGCGGGCGGGGTGGCGGAGGCGGTGCGGGCCGTGGTCGATGCCATGCGCGCGATGAGCCGGCCCGCAGGTGAGCAGGTGGCGGCAACGGTCGCGGCACTCCGTGCCGTCGAGGCGGCCGCCGCGCAGGCCCTCCGGCCGCTGCCCGGGGCCGACGGCAAGCTGCCGTCGCCGCCGGCGAGTGCGGCCGACGCGCCGACGGGGCAGGCGGCGGCCCCGGTGGTGCCGTCCCCTGACCCTCGGGGCGCCGACACGGGCCAGGCCGCGGCCGCACCTGCGGCGGTGATGGCACCCGACGCGGGGGCGCGCCAGCCCGCGCCCCCGACGCGCAGCGAGCGGCCGCGCGAGGGCGCGCGCCGCCCCCGGGCCGCGGAGACGACAGCAGTGGAGCCGACGGTACCGGCCTCACCCAGCCAGGCGGTGGCCGCCATGGTGCTCACCGCGCTTCGTGCGGCGATGCACCCGGCCGTGGGCACGCCGGGCGGTGACGCCCTCGAGGATGGCGCGCCGCGTGCCCCGCTCCGGGCCCCGGTGGCCGAGGCGCCCAGCACCACGCCCCTCGCCATGCCGTCCTCGACGGCGGCGGAGGGGGCCCTGTCACCGGTCGCCCTGGCAGAAGGCATCGCGGAGGCGACGGGCAGCGCGTACGTGACGGACCTCCGCGTGGTGCGCGGCCGGGCCGGAGCCCCGGGGCGGACCTCGCGCCCGGCGGCCGGGGCGACGCCTGCAGCCGTGGCCGGACCGCTCCCGGCAAAGGTGGCCCTTCATCCGGCCACCCCCTCGATGGTAACCACCGACGAGCCCTCCACGGCATCAACCCCGCGAGAGGCCGCGCGGAGCAGGATGCCTCGTGAGGCTGTCTCCGGCCGGACGGCCGAGGGTCTGGTGATCCCGCGGCCGGCGCGGGCGGACGAGCCCGCAGTGGCGGCAGGCGCCCGTGCGGCCGACCCGGTGACGCCGGTCGTTGCGACGGCACCCGAGGCGCGCGTCGCGCGTCCGGTGCCGGTGCGGCATGCCCCGCCGGCGTCCCACCCGGCGGTTGCTGCCGGTCCTGAGGCCGGTCCGGAAGTGCCGGAGGCCCGGCAGGAGCTTCCCCTCCGCGACATGGAACCGGCGGAGCGGCGCGACGCCACCGTGACGGAACTGGCCCCCGGTGGTGACCGGGCAACTGCCGCGCCTGCATCACTTTCGCCCGCGACGCCGGGGCGCGGGGAGCGCGCGACCGCGACCGCGGCCGGGCGTGAGGCACGGGACGTGCCTTACACCTCTCCGCCGAAGGAGCAGGCGGCAGGGAGTGCCGACCGGGTCACCCTCGCGGTGACCGACGACGCCGGCCGGCAGACGCGGATTCGCGTCGCGGTGCTCGGCGAGCAGGTCCGCGCCACGATCGTCCCGCCGGATGGGGACACGGCGCAGCAGCTGGAGCGGCGGATGGACGACCTCACCGCCGCCCTCGTCAGGCAGGGATACTCGGACCCGAAGGTGACGGTGCAGGTGGCCGGCGACACGGGTCCGGCCTGGGGTGGCGCCGCAGGGGCGGCGGCCACCGACACCACCGCCGCCCGCGGGACGGACCAGTCCGCGGGGCAGGAGCGACAGGGCGGCGGCCGGCGCGAGCCGGACCGTCAGGCAGGGCAGGACCAGCGCCAGTCGCACCAGCGCGGACGCCAGCGCGATCCCGAGGATCGCCGGAGGTAACCCGAGTCCATGAGCACCACGATCACGCAGGGCCCGCGCGGCACCGCCGCCCCGACCACGCCGACCCCGGCGCCGACGGGGACGGGCAAGGCCGAGCTGGGCAAGAGCGACTTCCTGCAGCTGCTGATCACGCAGCTCAGGTACCAGGACCCGATCAACCCGTCCAAGCCCGAGGAGTTCGCGGCCCAGCTGGCGCAGTTCACCAGCCTGGAGCGGATGCAGAACATCGAGAGCCTGCTGCAGAGCCAGGGCGACGCGAGCGCCCTCAGCACGCTCGCAATGAAGGCCGACCTCGGCGCGTCGTTCATCGGCCGGCAGGTGCTGGCGGCGGGGAACCGGATCGACCAGGACACCAAGGGTCCCGCCACCGTGGCGTGCGACATCGGCACGGGCGGCGGCAAGGTGACCCTGACGGTGTACGACAGCACGGGGAAGAAGGTCTCGACCCAGGACATCGGCTTCCGCACCGGCGGCCGGCAGACCTTCAAGACCGGCGACCTGCCGGCGGGCCAGTACACCTACGACGTCACGGTGACCTCGGCCGGCGGCAGCGACGTGGACGTCCAGACGTACACCTCGGGCGTGGTGGACGGCGTCTCCTTCCAGGGAGGCACCGTGGTGCTGCGCAGCGGGGACCTGTCCTTCGCGCTCGACAACGTGGTGGAAGTCGAGCAAGCGCCCGCGGGTGCGGCGGCCCTCCGGGCCGCCACCAGTGCCCGCATCATCCCTTCACAGACGGAGTAGTGCAGCCATGATGCGGTCGCTCTTCGCCGGCGTCTCCGGGCTCAGGAATCACCAGACCCGCATGGACGTGATCGGCAACAACATCGCCAACGTGAACACGGTGGCCTACAAGGCCAGCCGCGTCACCTTCGCGGAGGCCTTTGCGCAGCTGCTGCAGGGCGCCTCCCGGCCGCCGGGGGACCAGGGCGGCATCAACCCGATCCAGATCGGGCTCGGTAGCAAGATCGGGTCGATCGACCAGAACTTCTCCCAGGGCAACCTGGAGTCGACCGGCCAGAGCACCGACCTCGCCATCCAGGGCGACGGCCTGTTCGTCCTCTCCGACGGCAGCCGGAGCTACTTCACCCGCGCGGGCAACTTCCAGCTCGACGCCGATGGGCGCATGGTGTCGCCGGCCAACGGCTTCAAGGTGCAGGGGATCAACGCCGATTCCGACGGCGTCCTCTCCACCGGGTCGGCGGTCACGGACATCACCCTGCCGTTCGGCAAGAAGTCGCCGGCGCGCTCGACCTCGAGCGTCACCCTCACCGGCAACCTCGACGCGCGCGAGCAGCCGAAGGGGACGATCCTGGCCACGCAGGGGAAGGTGTTCGGCGTGGAGCAGAGCACCAGCAACGGCGGCAGCGGCTCCGACGTGAGCGGCCTGTACGCCTCGGGCGCGGCCAATGGCTCGATCTTCGGCATGGTGCCGGACAGCACCACGGTGACGATCACCGACGGCACCCACACGCAGACCTACACCTACGTGGACGCGGACACGGGCGTCGGCACCTTCGACTTCCACAGCCTGCGCGACCTGGTGGCCGAGATCAACAACACCTTCGGCGCCGGCGGCTTCAACACGATGACCGCCGCCCAGAACAACACCACCGGGGCCATCGGCTTCACGGCCGGCGGCGCGGCGATCAACCTGAACATCACCAGCTCCAACCCGGCGCTGCTCAAGGCGCTCGGCGCCGCCAACGGCGCCCTCGCGGCCGCGGGCACGTCCAGCACCGACCAGTTCAGCCACGTGGCCACCGGCAGCGACCTGGTGGTCAACCTGCGGAACGGCAGCGGCCAGTCGCTCGGGCTGGTGGCCGGCAACACGATCAGCATCGACGGCACCGTCGGTGGCACCGCCGTGACCTCGGGCGCGCTCAGCGTGGCCGCCGGCACGACCTACAGCCAGATGCTGTCGAGCATCAACAGCACCCTCGGCCTCAGCAACATCACCGGCGCCGCGATCGACAGCACCACCGGCGTCATGACCGTGACCGGCGACGGCGGCCTCACCTACGAGCTCGGCGGCCTCAACATCCGCAGCTCGGCGGCGGGCGCCACCAACTTCAACGCCGTCTTCGACAGCCGGGCGGGGAACTACGTCGAGCGCCAGGCGGCGAGCGACGTGACCCACCAGGCCGCCATCACCGTGTACGACTCGATCGGCACCCCGATCAGCCTCACGATGACGTTCACCAAGGACCCGACGGCGCCGAACCGCTGGCTGTGGGATGCCAGCGTGCCCTCGCCGGCGGCGGTGACGGGCGGCGGCAGCGGCTTCGTGACCTTCGACTCGGACGGCCGGCTCGAGACCTTCGCCTACAACGGCGGGGCCAACAGCCTGCAGTTCGACCCGGGGAGCGGGGCCACGGCGCCGGTGGACATCCAGCTCGACTCGGGCGCCCTCGGCGACATCAACGGCCTGTCCCAGTTCGCCAGCGCGTCCAACGCGGTGGCCTCGAGCCAGGACGGCTACCCGATGGGCAACCTGCAGGACATCAGCGTCGACTCGCGCGGCGTGATCACCGGGTACTTCACCAACGGCGTCAACCAGACGCTGGCCCAGATCGCCCTCGCGTCGTTCAACAACCCGAGCGGCCTGCTCCGCGCCGGCAACAACATGTACGGCGAGTCGGCCAACTCGGGCAGCGCGATCATCGGGTTCAGCGGCACCAGCAACCAGTCCACGATCACGCCGGGCGCCCTCGAGTCGTCCAACGTGGACCTGTCGGAGGAGTTCACCAACATGATCATCGCGCAGCGCGGCTTCCAGGCCAACGCCCGCGTGATCACGACCGCCGACGAGATGCTGCAGGAGCTCGTGAACCTCAAGCGGTAACCCGGACCACCCGGCGGCGGCTCCCCGCCGCTCCCGGCGCTCGTACGACGGGCCGTCATCCCTCCCGGGGTGGCGGCCCGTCGCGCGTCGGGGCCTTCAGCTCCGCGCGGCGCTGCCGACACTGGGGGGACCGGCCCCGCTACGGGCCCGTGCCCCGGACGCCCCGTCCGGCGGCGCGCCCAGCCGTCACTTCCCGGCAACTCCCGCCCACGCACTCGGCACTCTTTTCCCCCCGCGGCCCCGCGGGGAATTCCTCCCATTCCCAAGTGGTTCCTCGGCAACGGCTTACGCTCGGCGCCCGGCGTGGTACGGCCGTTGCCCAAGGAGCATCCCGAGACAGTGTGACCCGGTGAAGTTGTCCCCCCAGTCGAGGATGAGCCATGGCGGACGCAGCAGCGGCGGGCGAGGCCCCGGAAGCCCCAGCGGGAGGCAAGAAGACGGGACTGATCATCGGGCTGACGTTCGCCGGGGCGATCCTGGGCGGCGTGGCCAGCGCGCTCTTCATTGCGCCGAAGATGATCGCCCGGCAGGCGCCGCCGGCGGCGGAAGCCGCCCACGGGCCCAACGCGGACGCGGCCGCCGAGGCCGCCCCGGCCGAGGGCGAGGGGGAGGGCGGCGGCGAGGGCGAGGGCGAGCGGCAGATGGTCCAGCTGGAGAACATCATCGTCAATCCCGCCGGCTCCAACGGCAACCGCTTCCTGATGACCACCGTGGCCTTCTCGGTGGTGGACGAGAAGGCGCAGAAGGTCCTCTCCGACCGCAAGGTGGAGCTGCGCGACCGGGTCACCACCATCCTCGAGACGATGTCGATGGCGGACCTGACGGCGCCGGGCGCGCGCGACTCGCTCAAGGCGCGCATCGGCGTGATGGTGGGCACCATCGTCGGCGCCAAGGTCCCGGTGCAGGTCTTCCTCCCGCAGTTCGTGATCCAGTGAGCCGCTGAATGGCCGACGTCTTCTCGCAGAAGGACATCGACTCCCTGCTCAAGGGCGCGTCGCCGGTGGCGGCGCCCGAGCCTGCGGTCGAGGTCATTCCCTACAACTTCCTGCGGCCGCCGCGCATCGCGAAGGACCGGCAGGCACTCCTGAACGGGATCTACCAGCGCATCGGCGTGTCGCTGCAGTCGCTGTTCAGCTCGCGGCTCCGCACGGCGGTGGACGTGACCCTGGCCAGCGTGGAGCAGGCCACCTTCGCCGAGTTCATCTTCTCGCTGGCCACGCCGTGCGCCGCATACATCTACGACCTGGGCGACAAGATCGGCGGCCAGGGCGTGCTGGACCTCGGCACCGAGTTCTCCTACTTCCTGGTGGACCGCCTCTTCGGCGGCCCGGGCGAGGCGCACGAGCTCAAGCGGCCCCTCACCGTGCTCGAGCGCACCGTGGTGCGCGGCATGTCGGACAAGGTGATGGCCATCGTGCAGGACGCGTGGGCCGACCACCTGGCCTTCGACCCGGCCTACGCCGGCTTCGAGTCGTCGCCGGATGCGCTGCAGGTGGCCAACCGGGAGGACAACGTCCTGGTGAGCAACATCGAGGTGCGCACCGGGCCCTTCAGCGGGCTCATCACCATGTGCGTGCCGCTGCTGGCCCTCGAGGGGTTCCTGCAGGAGAAGCCCACCCGGCACTTCCACTCCGTCAAGAGCAGCCAGGCCGAGCGGGATGCGGCGCGCAACACCATCGAGGAGGCGCTCCGCGCCTCGAAGCTCGAGGTGCGGGCGCGCTTCCCGCTCTTCTACCTCCGGGCGCGCGAGGTGAGCCGCCTGGAGGTGGGGCAGGTGATCCACACCGGGCATCCGTCGGATGTCCCCGTCGAGCTCCACGTCCGCGGCCAGCGCCGGTTCCTCGGCGCGCTGGGCCAGAGCCGCCAGTACGTGGGCCTGCGCGTGACGCAGCCGCTTCCCTCCCACCGCCACGAAGGAGCGCCCAGGGCTTCCCGCGGGCGCCTGGTGTAACCCATGGACCAGAGCGAAATCGACCGGCTGATGGGCGGCGGCGGCAAGCAGCCCGCCCCCGCGGCCAAGGCCCCGGACCTCAACCCGCTGCCCGCGCAGGCCCCACGCGCCCCGGCGGCCGGCGTGGCGGCGAGCGGCGGCAACCTCGACACCCTGCTCGACGTGTCGCTGCCGGTGGCCATCGAGTTCGGCCGCACCCACATGACGGTGCAGGAAGTGCTCGAGCTGGGCAGCGGGTCCGTGATCCAGCTGGACCGCATGGTGGGCGAGCCCATCGACATCTACGTCTCGGACCGGAAGCTCGCCGAGGGCGAGGTGGTGGTGATCGGCGAGCACTTCGGCGTCCGCATCACCCGCGTGGTCACGGGGCCGGAAGCACTGGCGGGGCGGGAGAGCCACTGATGCTCGGCCTGCTCGCGTCCTTTGCCTTCACGCTCGGCGCCCTCGGGCTCGGCGTGTGGCTGCTCAAGCGGCTGCAGCCCGGCATGTCGGGCGGGGTGTCGTCGGTGCCGCTCGCGGTGCTCCGCCGCATCGGCCTCGGCCCCAAGCAGGGCGTGGCGCTGGTGCAGGTGGGCGGCCGGGTGCTCGTGGTGTCGGTGGCCGACCAGGGCGTGACCCTCCTGACCGAGCTCGAGGGCGAGGACCTGGAGCAGGCGCTCGAGGAGGCGCCGGTCTCCTTCGCGGAGCAGGCGCACGCGGCCATGAAGAAGCCGCTGCCCTCGCTCAAGTCGCTCTTCCGCGTGGCCTCGCTGGTGCTGGCGCTGCTGGCCAGCTGGCCGGTGGTGGCGCCGGCGGTGGCGGGGCCCGCGCACGGCGCGGTGGCCGCCCAGGGCGTCACGGCGCCGACGCCGCCCAAGGTGACGGTGACGATCGGGCAGGGGAGCGAGCAGCTGCAGCTCTCCGGCGCCGTGGGCATCGTGGTCTTCATGGGCGCGATGACGCTGCTGCCGGCGATGTTCCTGCTGATGACGAGCTTCACCCGCATCCTCGTCGTCCTCCACTTCGTCCGCACGGCCGTGGGCACCCAGACGGCGCCGCCCGGCCAGGTGCTGGTGGCGCTGGCGGTGCTGCTCACCGGCGTGGTGATGCAGCCGGTGCTGAACCAGGCCAACACCGAGGCCATCCAGCCCTACCTGAACGGCCAGATCACGCAGGTCGAGGCCTACAAGAAGGCCGTCGAGCCGCTCCGCACCTTCATGCTCAACAACACCCGGGAGAAGGACCTCGGCACCCTGGCCGAGCTCACCGGGCAGCAGGACGCCGACAGCCTCGAGGCGCTGCCGACGCTCACGATCACGACCGCGTTCGTGACCAGCGAGCTCCGCACCGCGTTCCAGATGGGCTTCGTGATCTACCTGCCGTTCGTGGTGGTGGACCTGATCGTGGCGTCGGTGCTGATGAGCATGGGCATGTTCATGCTGCCGCCGGTGATGATCTCGCTGCCCTTCAAGCTGATGCTCTTCGTGCTGGCCGACGGGTGGAACCTCGTGGTGCAGCGCCTCGTCACCGGCTTCCAGGTCTGACATGTCCCCCGGCCTCGCCATCGAGCTCGTGACCCGCGCCGTGATGATGGTCCTCATGGTGGGGGCGCCCATCCTGATCACCGCGCTCGTCGTGGGTGTCATCGTCAGCTTCCTCCAGGCGCTGACCCAGATCAACGAGCAGACGCTCACGTTCATCCCCAAGCTCATCGCCGTGGCCATCGTGGGGATCCTGGCGCTGCCGTGGATGCTCCGGAACCTGGTGGAGTACATGACGCAGGCCCTCAACATGCTCCCCGGGCTGGCCTCGTGAACTCGGCCGGCTTCCTCCAGCTCGTCGGCATCACCGACTGGCCGGCCTTCGTGCTGGTGAGCGCGCGGGTGGCGGGGCTGTTCCTGATGGCGCCGCTCTGGTCGCACACGGGGCTGCCGCGGAACATCCGGAGCGGGGCCGCGGTGGTGCTCTCGGCCGCACTGGTGCCGGCGGTGACGCCGGTGGCCCCGATGCCGGACGACATGCTGGCCAGCAGCCTGGTGCTCGGTGCCGAGACGCTGCTCGGCATTGCCATCGGGCTGTCGGGGGCCATCCTGATCGCGGGGATGACGGTGGCGGGCGAGATCGCGTCGCTGCAGATGGGCCTGTCGCTCGGCGAGGCCTACGGGTCGCTGCCGGCCGGCACCACGGTGGGCATCGGCCAGCTCAAGAACTACTTCGCCCTCCTCGTCTACCTGTCGCTCAACGGGCACCTGGTACTCTACGAGGGGTTGGCGGCGAGCCTGCGCGCTGTGCC
>JBGAOL010000132.1:0-10365 GCA_044221825.1 Gemmatimonadales bacterium | reverse complement strand
GCGCGCTCGAAGATGGTGGCGAGGTCGGTGTACATGTAACCGGGATAGCCGCGGCGGCCGGGGATCTCCTGGCGCGCGGTGGCGATCTCGCGGAGGGCCTCGCAGTAGTGGGTGAGGTCGGCCATGACCACGAGGACGTGAAGGCCGCACTCGAAGGCCAGGTACTCCGCCGCGGTGAGCGCCATGCGGGGGCAGAGCAGGCGCTCGATGGTGGGGTCGCTGGCCTGGTTGAGGTAGAGGACGCTCCGCTCCAGCGCACCGGCCCTGGTGAACCGGTCCAGGAACCGCCGGGTCTCGCGCGCGGTGATGCCGATGCCGGCGAAGACCACCGCGAACGGCTCGCCCCTCGGGGCGCGGGCCTGCTCCACGATGCTGGCTGCCAGCTCCAATGCCGGCAGCCCCGGGCCCGAGAAGACGGGAAGCTTCTGGCCGCGGACCAGGGTGTTGAGGCCGTCGATGGCGCTCACGCCGGTCTCGATGAACTCGGAGGGCCGGAGCCGGCGGGACGGGTTCATGGGGGCGCCGTTCACCGGGCGCAATGCCTCACCGACCGGGGGCGGCAGGCCGTCGAGCGGGAGCCCCACGCCGGAGAGCGCGCGGCCGATGAGTTCCTTCCCCACCACGGCCCGCGCCACCTCGCCCGTCAGGGTCACTTCCGCGCGACCGGGGGCCAGGCCCATCGGCTCGTCGAGGACCTGCACCACGGTGACCCTGTCGCCCGCGTCGATGACCTGGCCGCGGCGGTCGGTGGTGCCGGGGATGCGCACCGTGACCCACTCGCCGAGCGCCACGCGGTCGGCGCCCTCCAGGAAGAGGAGCGGGCCGGCGGCGCCGTTGGCGCCCTGATACGAGCGGGGGAGGGTGAGGGTCACATGGCCTCCTTGCCGAGACGGGCCAGCTCGGCGTGCGCGGCCTGCGCCTTCGCGGGCCAGGCGTCGGGGCCGGCGTCGCGCACGGCGGCGATGTGGCGGCGCTGGTGCGCCAGGTCCAGCCGTTCGAGTGCCGTGCCGGCGGCGATGGCGGTCCGTGCCGCGTCGTGGAGTGCCAGCACCAGCCGGGCGAGCGCGAGCGTCTTCCCCGCGGGCGATGAGGCGTCGGTGGCGCTGTAGGCGCTCTGGCCCAGCACCAGCTCGCGAATGAGGCGCGCCACCTCGAGCACCAGCCGGTCCTCGTCCTGCAGCGCGTCGGGGCCGATGAGGGCGGCGATCTCCTTGAGTTCGCGGCCGCGCTGCAGCAGCTCGAGCAGCCGGCGGCGCGCGTCGGTCCAGCCCTCGCCAGCTTCACGCTCGAACCAGGGCAGCGTGCCCTGCAGGTACTCGGAGTAGCTCACCTCCCAGTCCACGGCGGGGAACTGCCGCTGGTGCGCCAGCGCGGGGTCGAGCGCCCAGACGGCGCCGGCCACGCGGAGGCAGGCCTGGGTCACGGGCTCCGAGAAGTCGCCGCCGGGCGGGGAGATGGCGGTGATGAGCGTGAGCGCGCCGGTGCGCTCCGGCGTCCCGGCGCACTGCACCCGGCCGGCGCGTTCGTAGAAGCTGCCGAGGCGGCTGGCGAGGTAGGTGGGATAGCCTTCCTCCCCAGGCATGTCGGAGAGGCGGGCGCTGATCTCGCGCAGCGCCTCGGCCCAGCGGGAGAGGCTGTCGGCCATGAGCGCCACGCGGTAGCCCTGGTCGCGGTAGTACTCGGCCAGGGTGACGCCGAGGTAGACCGACGCCTCGCGGGCGGCGACGGGCATGTTGCTGGTGTTCACCACCATGATGGTGCGGTCCATGAGCGAGCGGCCGGTGCGCGGGTCGGTCAGCTCGGGGAACTCGCTCAGCACCTCGGCCATCTCGTTGCCACGCTCGCCGCAGCCGATGTAGACGATGAGGTCCGCATCCGCCCACTTGGCGAGCGACTGCTCGATGACGGTCTTCCCGGTGCCGAAGCCGCCCGGCACCGCCACGGTGCCGCCCTCGGCCACGGGGAAGAGGAAGTCGAGGATGCGCTGGCCGGTGAGGAAGGGGCGGTCGTCGGGGAGGCGCGCGGCGACGGGGCGGGGCGGCGCACGGGCCAGCGCTGCGCCAGGGTGAAGCGGGTGCCGTCGGCCAGTTCGGCGATGGTCTCGTGCACGGTGAACTGGCCACCGGTGATGTGCGCCAGCGTGCCACGGACGCCGGGCGGCACCAGGATCCGGTGCGCGAAGCCGGGACGCTCCTCGACGGTGCCGAGCACGTCGCCCGGGGCGACGACGGCGCCGGCGGCGAGCGCGGGACCGAAGGTCCACCACTTCCGGGGTCGAGGGTGGGGACCTTGGCGCCGGCGGTGAGAAAGTCGCCACTGTGCGCCGCGAGGGCGGCGAGGGGGGCCGAGGCCGTCGAGGACGCTGCCGAGGAGGCCGGGGCCCAGCTCGATCTCGAGGGCGCGGCCGCTCGGGCTCACCGGCTCGCCGACCTCGAGGCCGTTGGTCTCCTCGTAGACCTGGAGGGTGGCGCGGTCGCCTGTCAGGCGGATCACCTCGCCGAGAAGACCGCCGCTGCCGACGGCGGCGAGCTCGTAGAGGCCCACGCCCGGGAGCGGGGCCGCCTCGACCAGCGTGCCGGTGACGCGGCGGATGACGGCGGGCGCGGTCATGTGAGCCTCACGCGATAGCCGATGGCCGCCTGGCGGAGCAGCTCGGCGATGTAGCGGTCGAGTCCCGCCTCCGCGCCGCCCCAGCGGGGACCGGGGCAGGGGACCACGAGCGGAAGCGCGCGCCGGGCGAGGTCGCGGCGGAGGTCGACGGGCTGAGCGCCGTGCAGCGCATCGTCCCACGACGAGGACCCCGGCGTCGGGCTGGGCGGCGGGGTGCAGGCACGTCGGCCACGCCTCGCCCGGCGTGGCGGCGAGCACGGGCCGGAGCCCGGCCATTGCAAAGCCGGGCGCCAGCGCGGGACGGCAGAGGACCTGCACCCGGTACCTCATGGTGCCTCCTCGGCGGCGAGGCGGAGCTCGAGGGGGCGCCGAGGGCCATGGCCCAGATGACGCGCTGGGCTGGAGCGTCTCTTCCTCGAGGCGGAGTGCGTACGCCAGCACCGGGGCGGCGCCGAGCGGCTCCATCCGCGCCCGTCGGCGCCGCCTCGCGACGCCAGGGCGGCGATGCCGCGCTCGAGCGCCACCGGGTCCTCGGCCAGCGTCAGGATCCGCGACGGCGAGGTCGGGGTCGGGACAGACGTCGGCCATGCGATGCGCGGCCGTCGACACCGACTCGGCCCGGGCGGCGATGACGAACGCCCCATCCACGAGCCAGCGCCCGCCATCGTGGAAGTGAGACCCTGGTTCCGCCTCGGCCTCGCGGCCGGCCAGCAGGAGGACGGCGCCGAGGTTCTCGAGGTCGATAGCCTGGCGCAGGTAGTCGCGGAACGCGCCGCCCGCGCGCCGTGCGGCGACCTGGTAGCGGTGGGCGAGCACCCGGGCGAGCGCCAGCTCCACGTGGACGAGGTCGAACCCGCTGCCGCGGACCGCGCCAGGGCCTCGGCCCAGGGGGAGCGCCAGGTGGTGAGCAGCGCCACCATCCCGGCGAGCGTGGCCTGGCGGGAGAGTTCGCCGAGCTCGCGCCGGCCAGGCTGGGCGTGGGCACCAGGCCGTCGAGGCGGCTGGCGGGCGCCCTCCACAGGCCGCGCGGACCAGGGTGCAGAGCGCGCGGCGCTCGGCCTCGGCCACCAGCACCGGGACGATGATCCCGGCGGGATCCCAGCGCGCCAGCTCGCGCATGCGGAGCCCGGCGTGGCGGCGACCGCCAGCTCGAGTTCCGTGGCCGAGGGTTGCTGCGCCGGAAGCCCAGGACGCCGAGCGCGCCGAGCTCGCGACCGAGGGCGTTGAGGTCCGGCAGCTCGGCCAGGCGAGTGAAGCGTGTCCCGGCCCAGCAGGTGGGTGGAGAGGCCCGCGGCGCGGGCCACCAGCGCTTCGTAGGTCATGAGGCCCCCTCAGTGAGGCGGCGCACCAGGAAGGCGCGGGCCTCGTCCTCGCGGTGCGCCAGCCGGCCCAGCAGGGAAGCGTCGACGCGGGTGCGGCCGTCCGCGCTGGCGAGGTGAAGTCCCGCACCCACCGATGGGTCGGGAGTGAGGGTGAGGTCGTGGGTGCCGTTCACCGCGGCACGGAGGGCGGTGAGGAGGGCGGGATCGCCACGGGCACTGGCGGGGCCTCGCTCCAGGTAGCGGAGCCCGGCCTGCGCGAGGGCCACCAGCGTGGCGTGGAGCTCCGGCGGCGGCGGCTCACGGCACTGCGCGCGCGCGGCCGAGAGCACCCGCTGCACGGCGCGCTCGCGGCTGGCGAGCACGGCGTGCTGTACCCGCTGGGTGGCGAGGGCCACGGCGTGGCCGCTCTGCTGGGCCAGGGTGGCGCGGGTGGTAGCCGTCACCTCGGCGCGGCGGCGCGCGGCTGACTCAGCCGCCTCGGCGCGGAGGCGTGCCGCGTCCGCCTCCGCGGCGGCCCGGGCCTCGGTGAGGCGGGCCCGCGCGTCGTGCTCCAGGGTGGCGAGCAGGTCGGTGAGCGCCATGGCGACTCAGGCGCCGCCCCGCAGCATGATGAGCACCGCCACCACGAAGCCCAGCACCACCATGGTCTCCGGGATGGCCACCATGATGATGACGGTGGTGGTGAGCTCGGGCTTCTCCGCCAGCGTGGCCGCTCCCGCCGGGCCGATGCGCGACTGCGCCCAGGCGGTGGCCAGTGCCGGCAGCCCGATGGCGAGCGCCGCGGCGAGTGGGATCCAGAATGACATGCGGTCCTCCTTGCAGGGCCGGCCTACGACGGCTCGGTCCGGGTGGGGGTCCAGTGCCCGAAGGGGCGATAGACCACCCCACCCGGACTGTAGAAATTCCCGAAGAACTCCACGTAGTGGAGGCGGAGCGCGTGGATGGCGGGGCTGAAGACGCCGAGCGCGAAGTTCACCACGTGGAAGAGCAGCGCGAACACCACGCCCACCACCGCGCTCCCGAACGCGCCCGCCAGCTCGTTGGCCACCACCGCCAGCATCACCGACGCCGTGCCGAGCGCCATGATGCGGGCGTAGGAGAGCACCTTGCCCAGGGTGGAGAGGAACTCCACCGGCGCCACGATGCCCTCGAGCACCACGAGGATGGGGAAGGCGCCGAGGATGGCGAGCGCGCTCGGCGTGAGGAAGCCACGCGGCAGCACGTTCACGCTGGCGAGGAGCGCCACCACGGTGAGTACCAGCATGATGGCCATGAGCCCGCGCCCGAGGGCCTGGTGGCGGTGGGTCTTGAACGCCGTGACCGTCCCGATGACGAGCCCGAGCAGCATGTGCACCGCGCCGAGCGCCACGGCGAGGATCAGGAAGGGGATCACCGCCTCCTCGCGGTCGAACCAGAGCGCGTGCAGCCCGAAGGCGCGGCGGCCGAGGTCGCCGAAGAACTCCCCGAAGAGGAGCCCGAAGATGAGGCTGAAGACGGCGCAGGCCTCGAGGATCTCGGCCACGCTGCGCACCACGGTGCCTTCGGCGCTCCGGCGGCGGAGCATCACGCCGAGCAGCGTCAGCATGAGGCCGTAGCCGAGGTCGCCGAGGATGAGGCCGAAGAACATGGGGAAGAACACCGCCACGAACGGCGTCGGGTCCATCGAGCCGTAGGTGGGGAGGGGGAGCATCTTGATGAGCAGCTCGAAGGGCCGGAAGAGCCGCGGGTTGCGGAGCACCACGGGCGCTTCCTCCGCGTGCCAGTGATCGCGGGCCACTTCCTCCACCACCACGGTGTCGCCGAAGCGGTCGCGGAGCGCCGTGGTGAGGCGCGGGCGGGTCTCGGCGGGCACCCAGCCTTCGAGCACGAAGGCGTGGCGGGTGAGCCGGGAGAGGGCGCGGGCGTCGAGGCGGGCCAGCAGGTCGCGGGCGGCGCGGGCGGCGTGCCGGAGCCAGGGCTCCTCGCGGCGGCGCAACTCGGTGCGGCGGCGCTCGAGGGTGGTGCGTTCGCCCGGGATGGCGCGGAGGCGGGCCTGCATGGCGGGCATGGCCTGCGCCAGCGTCTGGCCCGCCCACGGGCCCGGCATGGCCACCTCGCTGATGCGGCCCTGGGCCAGCAGCTTCTCCACCTGCGGGGCGGAGTGCTCGGGGACCACGATGAGCACCGCCGTTTCCTTGTCGGGCAGCGGCTGGGTGCGGAGCTCGAAGGCCTTGCCGAGCAGGGCGCCGAGCTGCGCCTCGAGGGCGGGCGCGGCATCGGCCTGGCCGGGGCGGAGGAGGATGTGGTAGACCCGCCCCGCCGCCCAGCGCGCCTGGCTCCGGAGCAGCGGCTCGAAGGCGCGGAAGATGGCGCCGTAGCGGGCCAGCTGCGTGCCTTCCTCATCGAGGGCGGCGAGGGCGGCGGTGAGGTGGGTGGACTCGCGATGGGCGCGATGCACTCGCCGCGCGAGGGCGCCGAGGGCGGGCGCGCCCGCGCGGGGCGGAGGGGCGTTCACGGGGGCGCCGAGGAGTTCGAGCGTCTGCTCGGCGCGGTCGGCCAGGCGGGCCAGCCGGCGGCGGAGGCGCAGCTCGGGCGCCGAGAGATCCGGCGCCAGCAGCAGCGGCGCCTCCTCGGGCTGGGCCAGGTGCACCAGCCCCACGTCCTGGAGCGTGCGGAGCACCGGCTCCAGCTGCTCGCGGGGGCCCAGCAGGCGCACCCGCAGCATGGCGACGATCATGCCGCCCCCTCCCGCCCCTCGAGCAGCCAGTGCACCAGCTCGCCGGCGAGGCGCGAGACCGCGGCATCGTCGAGCGCGTCGAAACGGGCGCAGGCGGCGGCGCCCTCTGCCTCGAGGGCGCGGATGCGCGCGGCCGTGGCGGCCTGGGACTCGGTGCTGAGCTGCTGGCGGAGGAGGTCGAGCTCGCGGGAGAGGGTCGCGAGCTCCTCGGCGGCGGCGGCGCGGGCGGTGGCGAGCAGGTGCTCGTCCTCTGCGCGCGCGGCCTCCTGCTCGGCGCTGAGCTGCTGCTCCAGCGCGATGAGGCGGGCGAGGTCGCTGTCCTGGCCTGGCGCCGCCGACGTGTCCTTCCCGTGCGGGGTCGACATCGTCCATGTCCGGCTAGGCCTGTGACAGAAAAGTCGCCACCTGAGTGAAAACCCGCATGAACTGGCCTATAAGCGACCTTTCAGGCAGGTCTGGCGGAGCGTGCCGCAAAACGGTACTCTCCCTACCTTCATGCCCGCCCCCAATTCATGATCCGGATCAACCACATCCACGGCTCCCAGGCCGGCACCACGGCCGAGTACGAGAAGCGCTCCCTCCGCGTGGGGACGAGCGGGGACTGTGACGTGCGGTTCGATGCCGACGCCGACCCGGACGTGGGCCGCTACCACGCGGCCATCGTGCGCAAGGAGAACGCGTACCACGTGCTGGACCTGGGGCAGGCCGGCGGGATCTACGTGAACGGGGACAAGACCGAGAGCGCCGTCCTCAAGAGCGGCGACCGCATCCGCTTCGGCAGCATGGAGGGGCCGGAGGTGGAGGTGGCGGTGGTCTTCGACCCCAACTACGACGCGCAGGAAGATGCGCAGCGGATGGTCGAGACCTTCAAGGGGCGCACCCGCAGCACCTCGGCGCTACGGGTGGTGGCGGCGGCCGCGGAGAAGGTGGCGGAGGAGCGCGCCCGGGCCGGCGGGACCAAGAGCCGGCGCACCATGGAGGTGATGGCCGGCGCCATCCAGGACGTCGGCGACCTCATGAAGGCGCAGACCCGGCGCCGCTGGGTGCGGATCGTGGGGGTGGTGGGCGGCATCTCGGTGGTGATCATCGCGCTGATGGGCGCGGTGATCTACGCGCAGCAGCGGAAGATCGATACCCTGCTCGACGCCAAGGGCCGCTTCGACCTGCAGATCGCCGACATCCAGAAGCGGATGGACTCGGAGCGCGACTCGTTCCAGCTGGCGCTGCTCGAGCGGCAGCTGCTCGAGGCCACCGCCAACGCCGAGAAGACGCTCGCCACGCTGGCCCAGACCAGCCGGCAGGCGGCGGCCAAGGCCGAGTCGGAGAGCGGCGATGACCTGGACCGGGAGATCCGCAACATCCTGGCGCAGGCCGGGGCCGAGACCTACGCGGTGCCGCCCATCTTCAAGGAGCGGGTGGCCTTCCACATCCAGCAGCTGGTGCGCTCGGGGCCGACGGCGCGGATCATCTACCGGCGGAAGGAGCGCTACTGGCCGCAGATCGCGGCGGAGTTCCGCGCACTGGAACTGCCGGAGGTGATGGCGTACGTGGCGTGGACCGAGTCGCAGTTCGACCCGATGGCCAAGAGCTCGGCCGGGGCGCGCGGCATGTGGCAGATGACCAAGACCACGGCCCAGAGCCTGGGGCTCCGGGTGGATGGCGCCGTGGACGAGCGCACCGACGTGCCGCGGCAGACGCGGGCCGCGGCCAAGTACATCGCGGGGCTGCTGGCGGAGTTCGGCGAGGAGTCGTTCATGCTGGCCATGGCCAGCTACAACAAGGGCGAGAACGGGGTGCGGCGGGTGCTGCGCAAGGTGGCCCAGACGCCCGGCGGCTTCAAGAAGGCCAAGCGCGACTTCTGGCACCTCTACCGCCTCAAGCTGCTCCCCGACGAGACCCGCGAGTACGTGCCGAAGATCATCGCCGCCGCGATCGTGTGCAGCCACCCCGAGAAGTACGGCCTGACGGGGACCGCAACCACCCCTGCCACCGATTCGGCTCCCGCGCGCCCGGCCGCCCCCGCCACCCCCGCCGCCACCGCGCCCCGGCGCCGGAGCTGACCCTCCGTTGGTGATACAGGTCGCTTTTCCTCCGGGGAGAGCGGCCTCCCTCTCGCCGGCCTTGCATTTCGATAACAGGACTGTCATCGAAGCGTGTGAGGCCAGTCACTGGCGACTAGTTTGCAGGCGTTTAGGATTTGGCCACCGCGCGCGGATCCCTTCCCGCGCGCCGCGCTGGCCCCGGGATGGGGGGCGCTCACGGGGATTCACCTGGAGGTACCGGATGCGTGGTCGTCTGCTGTGGGTCGTGCCGCTGGTGGTGGCCATGGGCTGCAACCAGCACAAGGAGGAGCTGAACCAGGCGCTCGCCGACGCGCAGGCGCTGGCGGCGGAGAAGGACAGCCTGATCACCGAGGTGCTGGAGACGTCGAAGTTCGTCAACTCCATCAACGAGGAGCTCGCCCGGGCGCGGAGCGCAGTCGTGGCCAACTCGGCCAGCACCGACGCCGGGACGCCCGCCGAGCGGGACCGGGCGGCGCGCACGGCGGCGCTGGAGCGGGTGCAGGCGCTGGTGGCGCGGCTCAACGAGACGGAGACCCGGCTGGAGCAGAGCACCCAGCGGGCGCGCTCGCTCTCGACGCGGAACACCGCCCTCCTGCGCCAGATCGAGGAGTACAAGACCAGCATCGACAGCCTGCAGGCGAGCGCCCTGCGCACCCAGCAGGAGCTCGAGGCCACCGTCGAGGGCCAGCGGGTGCAGATCGCCCAGCTGAACCAGGACCTCGACACCGCCCGGGCCCAGAACGAGGTCATGGCCGGCGAGCGGGCCGCCTACATGGACTCGACGGTGCGCCTGACGGATGCCATGAACAAGGTGTACTACGTGGTGGGCACCGAGGACGAGCTGATCCAGAAGGGCATCGTGGTCAAGGAAGGCAGCAAGTTCCTCTTCTTCGGCGGCAAGCAGCTGCACCCGGCGCGCAACCTCGACCCGGCGCTCTTCACCGCCGTGGATCGCCGCGCCGCCACCCGGATCGACCTGCCGGACGATCACGAGTACAAGATCGTCTCGCGCCAGCCGATCTCGGTCCTGGACAGCACCACTGTCCGCGACGGCAAGATCCAGAAGGAGGTCCTGATCACGGACCCGAACGCCTTCTGGGCCGGCAACCAGTACCTGATCCTGGTCAGCAACTAAGCGCTCGCGGACGTCGTCCCCACGCCCCGCCGGGTCTTCCCGGCGGGGCGCTGGCTTTTTGGGGGGCGGGCCGCGGGAACTCGGCCGGGTGGCGCTGGCTACGGATAGGGGTAGGGGGTATGTTGAACGGTGGGCTGTCCGGAAATCAACCAGTCTCGGGAGCGGATCATGGAAGCGCTCAACCTGACCATTGGCGGGATGTCGTGCGGGCACTGCGTGAAGGCGGTGGACAAGGCGCTCAAGGCGGTCCCTGGGGTGCAGGTGGGGGAGGTGAAGGTGGGCGGGGCGAGCGTCCAGTACGACCCGGCGCAGACCACGCCGTCCGCCATCGCCGGCGCGGTGACCGAGGCGGGGTACGAGGCCCGGCCGGCTTGAGGAGGCAGGAATGCAGCTCGACCACTGGCTGGCAATCGGGGGCGGCGTGGCCGCCATCGCGTGGGTGAACTGGTACTTCTTCCTCGCGGGGCGGAGCCGCGCCCCCCGGGCGCGGGGGACGACCCGCTCATGACCACGCCCACC
>JBGAOL010000131.1:0-9801 GCA_044221825.1 Gemmatimonadales bacterium | reverse complement strand
ATGCCGCGGGAAGTGAGACCAGCATGAGCGCCGACCCGGCCGCCGCCCTGGCGGCCCTGCCGGACTCCACGTGGAACCGCCTGGCCTCGCGCCGGATCTTCTTTGGCCACCAGTCGGTGGGCCGCAACATCCTCGACGGCGTGCGCAGCCTCCTCGCCGAGCGCCCCGCGCTCGCCTGGCAGGTGGTGTCCATCGGGGACGCCGCCACGCTGCCCGCCGGTGGTCTCCTCGAGGAGAACATCGGCCAGAACGGCGACCCGATGTCCAAGACCCACGCCTTCGCGGCGCGGCTGGACAGCGGCGTGGTGGGGAGCGGCGGCATCGCGCTGCACAAGTACTGCTACGTGGACTTCGACGGCGCCCGCGACCCCGACTCCGTCTTTGCCGACTACCAGGCCGCCATGACGGCGCTCCGCCAGCGCCATCCCGAGGTGACGCTGGTGCACGTGACGTCGCCGCTCCGCACTGACATCACCGGCTGGAAGAACCAGGTGAAGTACCGGATTGGCCGCGCCACCGGGCGCGACCAGAACATCCGCCGCAATCACTTCAACCGCCGCCTGCTCGAGACCTATGCGGGCCGCGAACCGGTCTTCGACTTGGCCCGCCTCGAGGCCACCGGCCCCGACGGCCGCCTGCGCCACTTCACACACCAGGGCGATACCGTGCTCACCCTGGCCCCGGAATGGAGCGACGACGGCGGCCACCTGAACCCGGCGGGACAGCGCTGGGTGGCGGGTCACCTGCTGGCGTTCCTCGCGGGGCTGCCCTAAGTGGCGCCGCCCCGGAGCCCGGCATGAGCCTCTTCCGTGCCCTGCGCCGCGACTACGGCAACGCCGGCTCCCGCATCCAGCTGGTGCAGGCGGTGCTGCGCAATGTCCCCGGCGAGACGGGCATCCTGCTCCGCCGCGGCTACCTGCGCCGCCACCTCGCCGCCGTCGGCGATTCCGTGCCCTGCGCCGCGACTACGGCAACGCCGGCTCCCGCATCCAGCTGGTGCAGGCGGTGCTGCGCAATGTCCCCGGCGAGACGGGCATCCTGCTCCGCCGCGGCTACCTGCGCCGCCACCTCGCCGCCGTCGGCGATGGGCTCGTGATCTACGAGGGCGCGCGCATCTATGGCCCGCAGGGCCTCCGGGTGGGCCACCGCTGCCGCATCGGCATCGACAACATCATCCAGGCCAACGGCGGCGTCACCCTCGGGGACGACGTGATCCTCGGGCCCGGCGTGAAGATCTGGTCGGTGAACCACGTCTTCGCGCGCCTCGACCAGCCCATCTGGGACCAGGGCTACGAACAGAAGCCGGTCACCATCGGCAACGGCGTCTGGATCGGGGCCGACTGCTTCGTGATGCCGGGCGCCACCATCGGCGACCATGTCGTGGTGGCCGCCGGCTCGGTGGTGGGCGGCAAGGACGTGGAGCCGTACTCCATCCTGGCCGGCAATCCCGCCCGGAAGATCGGCACCCGCCTCGAGCGCGCGTCGGCGCCGTCCATGCCGGCCCCACCCGCGCTGGCCAACCAGGCCGGCGACACCCCGCCCGTCTGACCCGCCCGGCCGGCTCCCGCCTCGTGCCCGCCCCAGCCCTCGCTCCCGCCGCGCGCTATCTCGTGGCGTGGCTGCCCGTGGCGGCGTACCTCCTCGCCTTCAAGGCGCGCCTGCTCGACCATGGCGAGTACGTCACCGCGGCGCGCTTCCTCGGGCGCACCGAGACGGGCTTCTCGGCGGGGGAGCGGGCGGCCTTCTATGCGGGCGACCTGCTGCTGCTCGGCGTGGCGCTGCCCCTCATCGTCTGGAGCCTGCTGGCGTGGAGCCGGCGGTGGCTGCGGCTGGTGCTGGTGCTGGCCGTGGTCCTCGCCGTGGTGACACTCACCGTCGCCAACGACCTGAGCCGTGGCAACGTGGGCCGATTCCTCTCCGCACCCATGCTCGCGGACGCGGCCTGGTGGGGCGTCACCAACCCGGCGCAGATCCGCGACTACGTGGGGCTCGGCGCCGCGCTCAAGATGCTCCTGGTGCTCCTGGCCGCCGCGTTCGCCGTGGCCTGGGCTGGCCGCCGGGATCGGGGACCGGCGGCCCCGCGGCCCCGCCTCCTCCCGGCCCTGGGGCTCGTGGCCGGCATCGGCCTGATCCCGCTCGGTGCCCGCCTCGGCGCCACGCCATTTCACTGGCCGGTGCTCACCCGCATGGTGGACGCACTCGCGCCGGCGGTGACCGAGGAGCGGAGCTGGCCCCCCGGCACCCAGCCGCTCGCCCTGTTCCGTGAGCTCACCGCGACTCCCGTGGCGTACGACACCGCCACCGCCGCGCGAGCCGCGGGCCAGGACGTGGTGTTCGTGGTCCTCGAGACCGCAGCCCATCGCGCCCTTGACGCGGAGGGCGATCTCCGGGACATGCCGACCCTCGCCCGGCTCCGCGCGCACGCCCTGGTGGCCACCCAGCATTACGCCACCTACCCGTACTCGAGCGACGCCATCTTCTCGCTCCTCACCGGCTGGTATCCGCAGCCGCGCACCGAGGTGGTGGCCGCGGGCGGGCCGGCCGAGTTCCCGGGCCTCGGCAGCGTGCTGCGGCGCGCGGGGTACGCCACATTCGTCTACGGCTCCACCCGTTCCACCTCGCCGGCCGATGCGCGCATGTTCGACCGGCTCCTCGGCACCCGGCCGCCTCAGGCTGCGACCCTGCAAGCCTCGACCATCCGCCAGGATGACGAGGCGCTGCTGGCCGCCCTGCTGGGCGATGTCGAGCAGAGCATTGCCGCGGGACGGCGGTACCTCGCGGTCTTCCTACCTCAACTGAGTCACGGCCCCTGGCCCGCGGCGCCCGGCCAGTCCCCGGTGGCCGCGGCCCGCGCCGCCATCGCGGAGCAGGACCGCTACCTCGCGGCGCTGGTGGCGCTGCTGCAGCGGACGGGCCGGATGGAGCGGACCATCATCGTGGTCACCGGCGATCACGGCGTCCGCACGCACCAGGAAGACCCCGCGCTCCCCATCGGCAAGGTGGACGACTACTCCTACCACGTGCCGTTCCTGCTCTACGCGCCCACCGCCTTCCGGGGCGGCCACCGCATCACCTCCCCCACCTCGCATCTCGACGTGACGCCGTCGCTCCTCCACCTCCTCGGCCTTCCGGCTGATCCCACGGGGACTCAGGGCACCCTGCTCTGGGCAGATGGACTCGAGGAGCGGCGGCTGTTCTTCTTTGGCCGGGAGTATTTCGGTGCCGACGGGTATCGCGATCCCACCGGCTACGCCATGGCGAGTGAGGTCACCGGTCTCACTTATCGCGCCGCCGGGTTTTCGTTCCCGGACAGCACCGCACTCGCGAAGGGCACTCCTGAGGACGGGACGATCCGTACCCAGCTGGCAGAGATGCGGGCACTCATCGGCTGGTGGTATCGCACCTCCATTGCCGGCGACTGAGCATGGCTGGAATGCCAACGGGCCGCCTTCCCTGAGGGAAGGCGGCCCGTGTCGTATCCGCTGGCCGGCCGGCTAGTGGATTTCCTTCTGCTTCCGCTTGCTCACCTCGTCGAGGAAGCGCCGCTCCTCGCTGGTGAGGCTCTCGATGCCGCTGGCGCTGATCTTGTCGAGCACCCGGTCCACCTCGGCGGCCACCGGATCGGCGCCGGCGCGGGGCGGGACGCGGGTCGGCGCCGCGGCCCGGGGCCCATCCTCGCGGGCCGCGCTCTGCTGCACCATGACCACGCGCTCCGGCTGCGGCCGCGCCACGGGGCGGGGCTGGCGCCGGGTAAGCGAGGGGATCTTGAAGAACAGGTACGCCGCCAGCATGCCGCCGAGGTGCGCCTCGTGCGCCACCCCGTCGCCGCCGAAGCGGGCAAAGAACAGGTCGATCAGCGCCAGCCCGATCACCAGGGTCCGGACCTTGATGGCCACCGGAATGGGGAAGATCTGGATCGGGGTGTCCGGCCAGTACATCGCAAAGGCCACGGCGACACCCAGGATGGCGCCCGACGCGCCCACGATGGGGCTCAGGTCGGTGAACTGCGCCAGTAGGACGGACAACAATGCCGCCCCGATGCCGCAGTACAGGTAGAACAGGAGGAACTTCGGGCCCCCCATCCGCTCCTCGACCGCCCGCCCGAACATGAACAGGCCGAGCATGTTGGCGCCGAGGTGGAGGATCCCGGAATGGACGAAGAGGTAGGTGACGGCCCCCCACGGCTGCCGCCCGAACGCCTCGGGCTGCATCTGGAGGAAGTCCACAAACCGGGGCGAAGTGAAGACAGTCTCCAGCAGCAGCTGCACCACGGCGGTAGCCATGATGAGCCGCCCCACCCAGGGGGTCAGACGCGGATTGGGGCTGCTGGTGTAGGACATAGGGCACCCAACTACTTGAACCCGAACGACTTGCCTAGAGTTCCGCCGTTCCCCGATGGGACGCGGTGGCACAGATCCGGTCACACAACTCAGCAAACTCGATGCCCGCCGCCCGCGCCGACTGGGGGAGGAGGGAGGTCGAGGTCATGCCGGGGAGCGTGTTCACCTCTAAACAGAAGAGTTTGCCCTCCGGCGTCAAGCGGAAGTCCACCCGGGAATACCCGCCCAGCTTGAGGGCCTGGTGGGCCAGCAGCCCGAGCCGCTGGCACTCGGCGGTGACCGCCGGCGGCAGGTCGGCCGGGAAGATTTCCTGCGACATGCCCGGGGTGTACTTGCACTCGTAGTCGAAGATCTCGTGCTTGGGGATGATCTCCCCCACGGCCAGGGCCTGCCCGTCCAGCACGCCCACCGTCAGTTCCCGTCCCGGGACGAAGCGCTCGAGCATCACCTCGTCGTCGTAGTCCCACGCGTAGTCGATGGCGGCGGGGAGGTCCTCGGGACGCTTCACCACGGTGAGGCCCACGGTGGAGCCCTGCTTGGACGGCTTCACCACGATGGGCCACCCCAACGCCTTCCCGGCGGCGCCGGTTTCAGCGGGCGCCATGAGCCACTCGGCGGTGGGGACCCCCGCCTCACGGAAGAGCCGCTTGGAGACATCCTTGTCCATCGCCATGCCGCTCCCCAGGGCGCCGCTGCCGGTGTAGCGCACGTCGAGGGTGTCGAGGATGGCCTGCAGGGTGCCGTCCTCGCCCCGGCCGCCGTGGAGGGCCAGGAACACCGCGTCCGCCTCCCGCACCTCGGGCAGCGCGCCGAGGGCGGTGAGGAGGAAGCTCCGCTCGCGGGCCACCAGCTCGGCCACCGACGGCCAGGTGGCGCCGACGGCGCCGATCAGGTGCGCCTCCTCCCTCGACTCGGGGACGAACCCGGTGACGGTGTCCACCACCACCACCTGGTGCCCCCGCGACCGGAGCGCCGGCACCACCTGCCTGGCACTCGCGAGCGCCACGTCGCGCTCCGAGCTGGCGCCCCCGGTAAGGACGGTGATCCGCAGAGTTCCTCCTCCTTCGACGTCCGATGTCGGAAGCGCGGCCCCTGGGCCGCGCCGGTCACCCAGCGCTACCGCGTCCCGATCAGCTGCTGCAGCACGTCGTACCGGCTCACGATGCCGATGAGCTCGCCGCCCTTCTGCACCAGGGCCGCCGGGCTCTCGCGCGTGAGGATGGGGCCGAGCCGCTCCGTGGGGGTGAGCGCATCCACCACCGCGAAGGGGGCGTCCATCACCTCCCGCACGGGGCGGTCGAGGAGCGCGGGCTGCGTCAGCGCCTTGGTCATGAGGGTGTTCTCCACCAGCCCGCCCACGCAGCGCCCGTCCTCGAGCACCGGGATCTGGCTCACGCCCCAGGTGGTCATGAGCGTCAGCGCCTGGCGCACCGCCGCCGCCGGCGCCACGCTCACCAGGCTCGGCGCGTTGGGCGTGCGGCGCTGCAGCAGCTCCTCCACCGTGACGCGCGGCGTGTCGAGCAGCTGGTTCTCCTGCATCCACTCGTCGTTGAAGAGCTTGGAGAGGTAGCGCTCGCCGGTGTCGCAGAGGATGGTGACCACGCAGGCGTTGGGATCGTCGAGCTCGCGCGCGATCTCGAGCGCGAGCGCCACGTTGAGGCCGGCCGAGCCGCCCACGAGGATGCCCTCCTCCCGCGCCATGCGGCGCGCCATGGCGAAGGCGTCGCGGTCGCTCACGGTGCGGAAGTCGTCGATGACGTCGTACCAGATGGTGGTGGGGATCTTGTCGCCGCCGATGCCCTCCACCTTGTAGGGGCCACCCTGGCCCATCTCGTGGGTCTTGCCGAAGCCAGCGTAGAGCGAACCCTGCGGGTCGCCGAGGACAATGCGGACCTTGGCGTTCTTCTCCTTGAGGTACTTGCCGACGCCGCTGATGGTGCCGCCGGTGCCGGCGCCCGCCACGAAGTGGGTGACGCGGCCCTCGGTCTGGGTCCAGATCTCGGGGCCGGTGGTCTCGTAGTGCGCCGCCGGGTTCACCTGGTTGTGGAACTGGTTGGCCAGGATGGCGCCGGGCGTTTCCTTGACGATCTGCTTGGCCTTGTTGGTGTACTGCTCCGGGTGGTCCGGCGGCACCGCCGTCGGGACGATCACCACCTCGGCGCCGTACGCCTTGAGCAGCCGCACCTTTTCCTGCGACATCTTGTCCGGCATGGTGAAGATGCAGCGGTAGCCCTTGAGCGCGGCCGCGAGCGCCAGGCCCACGCCGGTGTTGCCGCTCGTGGCCTCCACGATGACGCCGCCGGGCTTGAGCTCCCCGCGCTTCTCCGCGTCCTCGATGATCTTGAGGCCGATCCGGTCCTTCACCGAGCCGCCCGGGTTGGCGTACTCCGCCTTGCCGTACACGGGCGTGCGGATCCCGCTGCCGATCCGGGCCAGGCGGATCAGCGGGGTCCAGCCGATGGTGGGCAGGACCGAGTCGTAGGCCTTCTGGTGCGGGGGCGTCACGGGGTGGTTCCTCCAGCCTGGGGATGGCGGAAATGTACCGGTTGCAGGAAGGCGGCGGCCACGGGGACGCCGTTCCGGAGCGCCGGGGCAAACCGGAACTCGGCCACCGCGGCGAGCGCTGCCGAGTCCATCGCGGGATACCCCGACGACTCGGCCAGCCGGGTGGAATCGGGGCTCAGCCGGCCCAGCGTGTCCACGAACAGCCGCAGCACCACCTTCCCCTCGATCCCCCGCGCCAGCAGCGCCGGGGGATAGCTCACCGGGCTCACCCGGTTCACCAGCACGGGCGGCTCATCCCCGCGCTGCGCCTGGTGCTCGGGCAGCTTCACCGTCTCCCCGTCCGGCCGGGAGCAGGCCACGAGTGCGGCGGCCAGCACGACGGCGAGGGCTCGGCGCAGGTTCACCGCAGAGACGCGGAGACGCGGAGGGCCGCGGAGGGCCGGTGCGCGGAAGGAAGAGAGCATCGTGGGGCAAGTCCCTGGGATGGTGACGAGTGTAGGGGGCCGGGGCCGGCTTCGGCCCGGGGTCCACAAATCCGTGGAGCGGGCGCACCATCCCCAGAGGGGGCGTGCCGCTGCGGCCCTCCGCGTCTCCGCGTCTCTGCGGTGAATCAGGGCCAAGGGCCGGTTCAGCGCCCGGTCCGAAGGTAGAGCAGCGCCCGGTCCAGCACCTCGTCCCGCCCCGCGCGGAGGCCGGCGAGTGTGGGGGCCACGCGGATGGTGGGGGTGAGGCCCACCTGCTGCAAGGGGCGGCCGTCGGCGTGGCGCACGGCGAGGCCGGTGAACCAGGCCACGAGGCCGCCCGGAAGCTCGACGTTGGTGACGTCGCCGTTGGCCCCGGCGCTCGGCGTGCCGATGAACGCGGTGCCGTTGGCCGCCTCGAGGAAGAGCCCGGTGTGCTCCGCCTGGCTCTGGGTCCGCTCATCAATGAGCATGACTGTCCGGCCCCGGTACACCGCGCCCGCGCCGGCCGGAATCCGCTGCTCGAACTCCGCCCGCAGCCGTTCCCCCGCCTGTTCCTCCACCACCAGTCCCTCGGGCCGCCGGGCCATCGGCAGCGTGAACCGCGCCGCCACCACGTCCCGCGCCGCGGTGAGCCTCGGCGCGATCTCCCACGCCGTCTCCCGCGGATAGCCGCGCATGTCGAACACGATGCCGCGCGCACCCCTGAAGAGCGTGAACATGCTGTCCACGTCCGCCGGATTCAGCCGGTCCAGGTCCGCATACCCGATGTTGCCGGGCAGGAGCCGGAACACCGGTCCCTCGCGCTCACTGGCCAGCAGCGCCTGGAACGCTGTCCTCCGCGCCACCCGCACCGTGCGGACCACGGCGTTGGCACCGCGCACCCGCAGCGTGGCCACCGAGCCGTCGGCGCCGAGCAGGGCCCGGGTGAGCGCATCGCGCGCGCGGGCCTGCGGGGTGGAGGCAGCGATGAGCCGGCCGATCCGCGCCATGCGCGCCGCGATGGCCTCGCCGTCGATACTCACCAGCTCGTCGCCCAAGGCTAGGCCGGGGGCCAGCGAGTCCGCCGCGAGCCGCGTCACCACCGGCCGGCCCGCCACCATGCGCGCCTTGAATGGCAGCGGGGCCGGGCCGAGCAGCGCCCGGAGCCCCGGCGCCTGCACGCCGCCGTGCGAGTCGCCGATGGTGGTCATCAGCTCGGCGATGGCGATGGCGTACTCCATCGAGTCGCGCGCCGCCTCGACGCGGGGGATGTAGCGCTCGAGCGCTGAATCCCACGGCGCGGTGTGGTGCTCCGGATAGGCGTGGAAGTACTCCACGGCGCCCCACAGCCGGTACAGGCCCGCCAGCCGCTGGCCGCGCGTCGGGAAGCGGGTCCGCGCCGAGTCGGGCTCCGGCGCGGGCGGGCTGATGGGCGGCGCCAGCCGCGGGGCCATCTGGCGCCAGGGCGTGCGGGCCAGCACCAGCGCGGTGGCCAGCGGTGCATCGCTCGCGTCGCTCGAGGTCAGCACCGTGTCCACGGCCACGGCGATCGTGCCGTCGCCGTTCACCAGCTCGCCCACGCGCACCTCGGCCACCAGGCCGTCGGTGAGGGCGAGGCGCTGGCTGGTGCCGCCCAGGGAGCGGCTCGCCTCACCGTCGCCCACGATGGTGCCGAGGCCCAGGGCGCGCGCGGCGAGGGCAAAGCGCGGCAGCTCGCTGTCGCCGTTCACCAGGAAGATGAGGCGCACGTCGTGCGCCGTCTCGCTGCCCTCGTAGAGCGGGCCCGCGGCCTGGTGCCAGCCCTCGCGGAACACGGCCGAGGCCTGCGCGGGGCGGTCGGGGGCGTAGCCCTCGTGGAGCCGCGTCCGCTCGCCCGGGCCGATGATGGAGTTGGGGAAGAGGGCGCGGGTCACGGCCGATTGACCCAGCGCGTGGTCCACATCGCCGTGCGCGGGCCAGCCGGGCGGCGCGCGCAGGTCGAAGACGATGGCCTGCGCCTGCTGGAAGAGCGGCAGCAGCACCGCCACCCCCGCTGCCACCTCCGCCGAGGCGCCGATGGCGGGCGGCAGGATGCTCACGATGAGCGTGCTGTCGGTGGTCCAGCGGTGGCTCACGGCGGGCTGGTTGGGGTCGCTCTCCCAGGGGATCGTGGTGTCCACGACGCGGGTGCGCGGGTCGGCCAGGGTGCCGAGGAGCTCGGTGAGCGCGGCGGCGTAGCCGTCGCGGGTGTCGGCGTCGTGGACGGCGTCGGCGGCCGTGGCCGTGGCCTGGTCCCACGCTACGCCGAGGTAGCCGAGCGTGGGATGGAAGAAGCGGACGGTGGTGTAGAGGCGGCCCAGCGCGGCGAGGCGGGGGAGGCGGACGCTGTCGGGGACTTCCTGCGCCGCGAGCGGGAGCGCCGTGAGCACGACGGCGAGCGCGCCGCGCGCGAGGGAGCGGAGGATCATGCCGTGCCCATGCCGAACCAGAGGAGGGCGCCCACACCGAGCGCCGTGATGGCGAGCCAGAGGACG
>JBGAOL010000130.1:0-10554 GCA_044221825.1 Gemmatimonadales bacterium | reverse complement strand
GTGGTGATCATGACGACCACGACTCTCTCGCTCCCCACGGGGGCCCGCATGTTCCGACGCTCGTTCCTCGCCGTGACCCTGACCCTGGGCCTCGGCGCCTGCGACAGCCTGCTCGACACCAGCCCGCCCGACCAGGTGGATGACACCAAGGCGGTGCAGACGCAGGCGGGCGCGCGTGCCGCGCTCGCCGGTGCCTACGGCGCCATGCAGAGCGGCTACTACTACGGCGGCACGATGACGCACTTCGGCGACCTCTACGCCGACAACGCCGTGCACACCGGCACCTTCGTGGTGTACCAGGAAGCCTCCAACAAGGACCTCCGGCCCGACAGCCGCGAGGTGCAGGGCGCCTGGAACGACATCTACGAGGCCATCAAGCGCGCCAACGTGCTGATCGCGCGCGTGCCGAACATCACGTTCGACGACCCCACCGAGCAGGACCAGATCCTCGGCGAGGCGCACTTCCTCCGGGCGCTGCACTACTTCAACCTGGTGCGGATGTTCGGCGGCGTGCCGCTGCGCACCAGCCCGGTGACCGACGCCAACGAGGCGGCCAACATCACCCGCTCCACCGAGGCGGAGGTCTACGCCCAGATCCTGCAGGACCTGACCGACGCCGAGGGGCTCATCACCAACACCGGCAGCACCAACCACGCCAACGTGAACGCCGTCCGCGCTCTCCGCGCCAAGGTGTACCTGACGCAGGGGAACAACGCCGGCGCCCTCGCCGAGGCCAACGTCGTCCAGGCGCAGGGCTACTCGCTCACGGGCAGCTACAGCGACAACTTCAACGGCGACGATGTCGAGACGAGTGAGACGATCTTCCGCCTCACCTTCACCACCAACCTCGACCAGAACAACCTGCTCGGCTACTACTGGCAGACGTACTCGGACGGCGGGCGCTACGAGATCGCGCCGAGCCAGTCCCTGATCGATGCCTACGACACCCTGGGCACGGACGCCCGGCTCACCTGGAACATCAAGCCGGACCCGTCCGACGGGTACACCGAGTCCTACGCGTCGAGCCAGAAGTGGCCGACCGTGAATGGTGGCGAGGACCTCCCGGTCCTCCGCTACGCCGACATCCTGCTCACCAAGGCGGAGGCGTTCGCCAACCTCGGCACGCTGGACAGCGCGGTGGCGTACTACAACCCGATCCGCACCCGCTCGGGCCTCCCGGCCCATGTGGCGGGGGTGGACGTCACCACCGCCCAGCAGGCGCTCGATGAGATCGACCTGCAGCGGCGGCTCGAGTTCTTCGGGGAGGGGCACCGGTTCTTCGACCTGGTCCGCATGGGCCGGTTCGTCCCCGTGGCCACGCCGGACGCCTTCCGGGTGCTCTGGCCGATCCCGCAGGCCGAGATCACCGTGGCCCCGAACATCACGCAGAACCCCGGCTATTGATCCGATTCGTACGCGCGGCCTCCAGGCCGCGCCTACGATGGCGGGGCAACGACAAACGGCCGCCTTCCTCCGTGGAAGGCGGCCGTTCTGTTCTGGCCCCGCAGCTACTCGTCGGCCGCAAGCGTGCCCAGCCCGGGGTTCCACAGCTTGGCCACCCCGTGCGCCACGTCGCCCGGCTCCGCCCACGCCGCGTTGGCCAGCGCCACCACGGTGAGCCCGTCCTCCGGGTAGCGCACGATGTGCGTCTGGAAGCCCTGCCAGGAGCCGCTGTGCTCCATCACCCGGTGGCCTGCCACCTCTCCCACCGCCCACCCGTAGCCGTAGCCGGTGGACCGTCCGTCCCGCAGCCGCATCGGGGTCCGCATGCGCTCCAGCTCCGCCGGCGTGAAGAGCGCCCCCTCCCGGAGTCCAAGGTCCCAGCGGGCCAGGTCGCGCACGGTGAAGTAGAGGGAGCCGTCGGCGGTGGTGTTGATGCGGGGCGCCACCCAGGCCTGGTTCTCTACGGTGCCGGCCGAGTCGCGCTCGTAGCCGGCGGCGCGGTTTGGGATGATGGCGGCCTCGTTGATGATCCGCGTGGTGCTCATGCCGAGGGGCCGGAAGATCCGCTCGGCCAGGAAGTCGCCGTAGAACTGCCCGGACACCTCGTGGATGATGAGGCCGAGGAGCACGTAGCCCATGTTGCTGTACTCCCACTTGCTGCCGGGCGGGAAGCGGAGCGGGCGGGAGAAGATGAAGCTCTTGAGCTCGTCCTCGGTCCAGTCGTGGCGGAGGTCGAAGTTGTCGGGGTAGTCGCCGGTGCCGCCGGTGTGGGTCAGCAGGTGCTCGATGGTGACCTGCTGGAACTCGGCCGGCGCCGAGGGGAACACCTGGGTGACGGGCTCGTCGAGCCGAAGCTTGCCGTCCCGCACCAGCAGCATGATGCCGGCCGCCGTGAACTGCTTCCCCACCGAGCCCGACTGGTACACGGTGGCCGGCGTGGCCGGCACCCTGTGCTCCAGGTTGGCGGAACCGTAGCCGCGCTCGAGCACCAGCTTCCCGTCCTTGAACACCGCGAGCGAGAGCCCCACCAGCTGCTGCCGGGTCATCTCCTCCTTCACATACCGGTCCACCCGCGCTGCAAAGTCCCGCGGGGGCGCCTGCGCCGGCAGCAGGGCGGGAACGACGAACGCGATCGCGACGGCGGTCGTGGTGAGGCGCATGAAGGGATGGGGCTCGGGTGGCGAAGCGTGCCGACGGATGCCCAAATGATGATGCCCGCAACGCCAAAGCGCCACGGGCACCCTCCGCATCGTACGCGCGGCCCTTGGGCCGCGCCTCTCCCCCAAGACAATCCTACGTGGGTCCCACCTTGAGCCGGTCAAAGAAATGCTTCCGGAGCTTCGCCACCTTGGGCGCCACCACCGCCATGCAGTAGGGCTGGTACGGGTTCCGCCGGAAGTACTGGTGATGGTACGCCTCGGCCGGCCAGAACCGGTCCAGCGGCACCACCTCGGTGACGATCGGGTCGTCGAAGATCTTCTCCTTCTCAAGTCCGGCAATCACTTCCCGCGCCACCCGCTCCTGCTCGGCATCGTGATAGAACACCGCCGAGCGGTACTGCGTCCCCACGTCGTGGCCCTGGCGGTTGAGGGTGGTGGGGTCGTGGATGGTGAAGAACACGCCGAGCAGCTCGCGGAAGCTGATCACCGCCGGGTCAAACTGGAGCTGCACCACCTCGGCGTGCCCGGTGTCGCCGCCGCAGACGGCCTCGTAGCTCGGGTTGGCCACTTGGCCGCCAGCGTAGCCGGAGGTGACGCGTTCCACCCCCGCCAGCTGCTCGAAGGCGGCCTCGAGGCACCAGAAACAGCCACCGGCGAGGGTGGCGAGGGCGGGGGTGGGGCTGGTCATCGGGTCACTCCATGGCGTCGACGGCGTCCTTGGCCTCCTTGAGGCCGAGGCCGGTGTGTTCCCGATAAAGCTTGATGGCCTCGATCTTGTTCCCGGCGGCGAGCGCCGCCCGAACCTCGGCCAGCGCCTCGGGGGGAAGCTCGGGGCGCTCCACCGGCGTGCTGCTGCTGGGCGGCATGCCGCCGAGTCGCTCGATCACGTCCACCAGCTTCTTGGCCTCGGCCAGGTCCATGCCGCCCACCTCGCGCATGAGCTTGATGGCCTCGGTCTTCTGGCCCTGCTCCACCAGCCGCACGATCTCGTCCCGCCGCTCCATCACCGCCCGGGCCCCGGCCGACCGGCTGGCCGACATTGCCCCTGCATCCGCGCGTCCCGGCGATCCGCCCATCATCTGCGAGGCCAGGAACGCCAGCACCACCAGCATGATGCCGCCCGCCACGAGCATCCACGTGGGCATGGTCAGGGTCCCTCCGGGTGGTTGACGCGATAGGTGGGGAGCCGCACGTCCCAGATGATGGCGATGAACCGGAGCGTGATGGCCGTGACCGTGGAGATGGCGGCCGCCGGCTCCGGCGCCATCCCCCACTCGCGAAGCAGCACCCACGCCGAGCCGCCGGCGATGGCCGCGGTGGCGTAGAGGCTGCCGCTCCGCATCACGAGCGGCACCTGGGTGCAGAGCACGTCGCGCACGATGCCGCCGGCCACGGCGGTGATCATGGCCATGACGATCACCACGACGCCGCTCTGCCCCGCGCCTTCCGCGATGCGCGCCCCCGCCACCGCAAAGAAGCCGAGCGCCAGCCCGTCGGCGACGAGCAGCGCCTTGGCGGGCGGCGGCGCGTAGCGGGTCCAGAGCATGGTGGCCACGGTGGCGCCGAGGATCACCAGCAGCATGTCGGGGTTGGCAATCCAGAACACCTGCCGCTCGAGCAGCAGGTCGCGCAGCGTGCCGCCGCCGATGGCGGTCACGGTGGCCACCACCACCACGCCGACCAGGTCCAGCTGCCGCCGGCCGGCCGCGAGCGCCCCGGAGACGGCCGCCACGGCGATGCCGCTGTAGTCGAGGAACAGCGGGAGCGTCACGCCCGGCTCACGGCGTGGGGCCGCAGCGCTCGCGGATGTAGCGGCGGATGTCGAGGCTCCAGCTTTCCATGGGCGCGTAGAAGCCGCGCTCGAACACCCGGCTCCCCATGCCGCGGTGGACGCTCTCGCAGATGAGCCAGTCCTGGCGGTTGGTGATGTCCCAGAGCTCCACGGCGTCCATCGGGTCGAACGTGGGCCGGGCCATCTCATCGGGGTGGAAGAGGAAGTCGCAAGTGATGGTGGTGCGCTGCGTGTCGTGCGGGAAGAGCGTGAACGCCGCGGCGTGCTCCGCGGAGAGCGAGACCATGAAGTTGGGGTAGAGGAGCTCGCCCTTGTGGCGGATGAGCTCGTCGTCATTGAGCCCGGCGAACGGCTTCCGGTCGGTGGTGCCGCTCATGGTGAAGGTCCAGGCGCCCTCGCGGTGCGGCACGCCGCGCTCCCAGTCCAGTTCGCTGCCGCCCTTGTTGCGGAAAGCCGGCACCAGGCGGCAGAGCTCCGGGTGCACCGGGCCGCAGTGGTAGCACTCGTTGTAGTTCTCGAGGATCACTTTCCAGTTGGCGGCCACGTGGTAGGTGATGCGCCGCGCCGTCCTGAGCTCGGCCAGCGGGTAGCGCTTCACCCGCTCCGGGGCGCCGCCCAGCTGCTCCAGCAGCGAGGGGCCGGTGGTGCCGAGCCGCACGAAGACGAACCCGCCCCAGCAGTCCACCTGCGCCTGCCAGAGCGGGAGATCCTCGCGGCAGAACCCGTCCCCCTCCTCGAGGAAGGGAGCGGTGCGGAGGGTGCCGTCCAGGTTGTAGGTCCAGGCGTGGTAGGGGCACTTGATGCCCGAGGCAAAGTGGCCACAGGCGGGCGGCGGCTCCGGCGTGGCGGCGGCCTCGCTGGTGCGGACGCCGGGCGCGTCCCAGCTCCCCTTGGGCAGCTGCCCCGGCACCAGCTGCGAGCCGCGGTGGCGGCAGACGTTGTGGTGCGCGTGGAGGCGGCCGTCCTTGTCGCGGGTCAGGAGCAGGCTCTCGCCCGCCAGCTCCACGAGGAGGTAATCGCCGGGGTTGGGCACTTCCTCCTCACGGCCGACGCAGGCCCATTCCCGCGCGAAGATCTGCTCCCGCTCCCGGGCAAACCAGGCGGGGGTGAGGTAGCAATCGCGGTGGAGGGTGGGTTCGAGGGGCATGGGGGAATCGTAAGGGGGTGAGCTCGGGCGGCAAGCGAGGTACCTCAGCGCCCCGCCTCACCCCCCTGCGGCCCGTAGAAGAGCACCCAGAGCGCCAGGTCCTCGGTGAAGTCCTCGAACCGGTGCTCCTGGTGCGCCGGGACGAAGAGCACGTCGCCGGGGCCGAAGGCCACCCGCTCCTTCCCGTTCAGGAACCAGCCCGCGCCGCGCATCACCACGTACACCTCGTCCTTGGTGTGCGGCGTCTGGGGATCGCTGCCCTTGGGCGCGTACAGCCCGATGGTGAGCGTGCCGTGCTGCAGCAGCTCGGCATAATGGTCGCCGTAGGGGCCCGGCATCCGGGAGAGGGCCTGGGCCAGCGTGAGGTGGAAGTCCGCCATGACGGCCTGTGATGAGTGATGCCATAAGCTGCACCCGATTGGCGGGCACCGCCACGGGCTAGAACCGGTCGAGGTCCCGCCCGATGACCGCCGGCCCCTGGTACCCGCCCCGGCGCACGCCGTCGAGCAGTTCGGCGTCGGTCCCGCCCATGCGCACCAGGTGATGGAGCACCAGCCGCTTCACGCCCGCCCGGGCCGCCAGCCGCCCCACCTCCTCGTCGGAGGCGTGAAAGGCGCGCATGTACTGGGGCCAGAGCTCGCCGCCCGGGCGTTCCTCGGGCTTGAGCCGCACCGCCGGGTAGGCCTCGTGGATCAGCAGGTCGGCTCCCTTCGCCGCGCGCTCCAGCGCCGCGCTCGGCCGGGTGTCCCCGGAAAGCACGATGACCTTGCCCGCCGCCTCGATCCGGAACCCGAAGGCGTGCTTCCAGCTCCCGTGCTCCACCGGGATGGCGGTGATGCGGACGCCGGCCGAGTCGTAGACTACGCCGCCCGTCACCTCGCGGACGCGGGTGCGCCAGCCCTCAGGGATGCCGCGCTCGAGGCCGCGGGTGCGCACGTCGATGTCCTCGGCGTAGGCGGCGGTGAGGTGGTCCACCATCGCGCGCGTGCCCGGCGGGCCGATGACCGGGAGCGGTTTCCGGCGCCCCATCACCCACGACGTGAAGATCACGTCGGCCAGGCCGAGGGTGTGGTCGGAGTGCAGGTGGGTGAGGAACACCGCGGTGACGGGGCCGCCGCGCACTGGCAGCTTCGCGGCGTTCATCTGGCGGACCACGCCGGCGCCGGCGTCGAAGAGGAAGAGCCGGTCGCCTACGGTCACGGCGGTGGCGGGGCCCTGGGCCGATGGGTCGGGGTAGGGCATCCCCGTGCCGAGCAGAATCACCGTGGCCGTGTCCGCACGCGGGGCGGCCGGCGCAGCCTGCGCACCCGCGATTCCCTGGGGCACCAGCAACGCGGACGCCAGGAGGCCTGCGTGCCATGCGCGTGACATGGTGCTGACTGTCGGCCTCAATCGAGCATCCCCATCACCTCGAACGCCGCATTCCGCCCGTTGATGCCGATCACGCTCCCGCCGGGGTGCGTCCCCGCGCCGCAGAGGAACACGCCGTCCATCCCGGTGCGGTACGCCAGCCGCTGGTCCCACATGTAGGGCGGCAGGCACTCGCCGTGGAAGATGTGGCCGCCGGTGATCCCGAGCCGGGCCTCCACGTCCGGCGGGCCGAGGACGTCCACCGCCTCGACGGCGCCAGGGAAGTTGGAGCAGAAGCGGCCGATGCTCCCGAGCACCAGCTGCCCCGCCGCGGCGCGATGCTCGTCCCAAGTGCCCTCGGCGAAGGTGTGGGGCACGTACTGCGAGAAGACGCTCATCACGTGGCGGCCGGTGGGGGCCACGCTCGGGTCGTAGGCGGTCTGGAGGTAGATCTCGGTCCACGCCCGTGCCGGCAGCCGGCCTTCTGCGGCCGCCGCGTGGCCGGCGCGCCACTCCTCGCGGGAGAGCGGGGTGTTGATGGTGGCCAGGTGGTGGGGCATCCGGGTGCCGGGCCGGGCGCGGAAGTCGGGCAGCTCGCGGAGGGCGGCGTTCACCTTCACGGTGCGGCTCTCCACCGGCACGGCCTCCACCTTCCGGCGCCAGCCGCCGTCTCGGGGCCGAGGAGGCGGAAGTGGGCAGGTCGGCGTTGGGGCTACGGTGGCGGCGCCTTCGCCGCCCGCATGGCTCCACGCCCTACCCAGGGCGGATGCGCGCCACCGGCACGCCGGCCGCACCACGCGCGGCTACGGCATCGTGGATCCCGGGAACGACACCATCCCCATCCCGCACGCCCGTGACGTAGCCCCAGGCGCCGGGCTCGCCGAGGGTCGAGGCGGCCGCTGTAGTGATGGAGGCGATGGACAGCGCGGGAGTCGAACAGCTCGCGAGCTGGTGCCCACCACCCCTGGCCCTGGCTGCGCCATCTTCACCCGCTCGTGACCGCTGACGTCCATCAACTCCGCCTGCGACCACTCGAACAGCAGCCCGATCAGGTCAGGTCACTGGTAGCCGCGTCTCCTTGATCTGCTCACGCGACAGGTGCGTGCAGCCAATTGTCCTGTCCGTGGCGAGGCCGGAACGCAGGTCGCAGGCGCGGCTATGGTGCATGCATGGCATGCCACCCGCCACGTCAACTGGGACTGAAGGCGCAGGCTCCGCGTTGTACCTGCTGGCTCATCCAGGCTGGCGACGGAAAGGCCGTCGTCGAACGGCGCAGTAGCCGCCCATCGGCGATGCGGTAACCTCGGCAAGCTCCAGGTCACGCAGATCCTCTGGTGGCAACTCCACGTACGCAGGGCGTTACCCGGTGGCCAATACCGTCTCCTCCAGGGTGCACGCCTTGTGGCCTCGCGCGCCTCGAGCACCAGCACCCGCTTCCCGGCACGGGCCAGGTAGTAGGCACACGTAAGCCCGTTGTGGCCCGCCCCGACCACGATCACGTCCCACGCGCGGCGCGCCAGCACGGCCATCGGCGCGGGAAGTCCCACCTTGCCGAGCACGGGGACGGCGGAAGCGGCCATGGTCTTGCTCCATGATGAAGGCCACCCGGGTCCGGTTCCCGGACCGGGCGAATTTTCCCGATTGACAGGCGCGGTCCCGCGCCCAAAGATGGGGACGCACTCCAAAGGAGAGGAGGGCGTTGGGCCCCCGCCCGGCAGCCGGGCATGGGCCTCCCAATGAATCCAGGAACCTGCAGGGCTGCCTGACGAGTAGCTGCGGAGGACCCGGCAAGGGCACCCGCCCGGTGCGCTTCCCGTTCACCCTCCCCCCAAAGCGGCACGACCGCCGCGAGCCATTCGGCTGCGGGGCCCCGTCTCACGGACGCGGGCCCCGTTCGCGTTCACCGGGCCGGTGGCGCCCCTACTTGAGCCACTCCCCGAACCACCCCAGGTACTGCGCATACCGGTGCCGCTGGTAGCTCGGCTTGCTCAGGCCGTGGTTCTGCCCGGGATAGATGATGAGCCGGGTGGGCACCCCCAGGCTCCGGACCGCCTGGTACATCTGCTCCGTGTTGAGCAGCGGCACGTTGAAGTCGGCAGCCGCGGCCTGGAACAGCGTCGGGGTCTTGATCCGGTCGGCGTGCAGGAACGGGTACGAGAGCCGGAGCCAGGTGGCGGTGTTCTTCCACGGCGGGCCCAGCTCGTACTCGTACTCGCGCACGTACATGTCGGTGCCGTAGCCGGCCAGGATGTTGGAGATGCCGGCGCCGCTCGTGGCCGCCTTGAACCGGGTGGTGGAGGCAATGATGTAGTTGGTCAGGATGCCGCCATAGCTCCAGCCGCCCACACCGAGCCGGTCCGGGTCGGCCACGCCGAGGGCCACGGCCTGGTCCACGCCCGCCAGCACGTCCTGCACGTCCTTGTTGCCCCAGTCGGCCCAGATGGCGAGCGAGTACTTCTCGCCCCGGCCGGAGGAGCCGCGCGGGTTCATGGCCACCACGGCGTAGCCGTTGGCGGCGTAGAGCTGGAACTCGGGGTCGAAGCTGTAGTCGAACTGCGCCACCGGCCCGCCGTGCACCTTGAGCACCGTCGGGACGCGGGTGCCCGGGGTGTAGTGGAGCGGCTTCACCAGCAGGCCGTTCACCTGGGTGCCGTCCTTGCTGCGGGCGGTGAGGTCGTCGCCGCTCACCAGGTCGAGGGTGGCCAGGAGGGAATCGTTCTGGTGCGTCAGCGCGCGCAGCTGGCCGCCGGCGCCCACCGCGTAGAGCTCACCCGGCTTGTCCATGGACTCCACCAGGACGGCGATGCGCTCGCCGGCCAGGTCGTAGCCGTTCACCACCACGCGCCCCGTCACGACCAACTCGGGCGCGCCGCCCGCGGCGGGCATCCGGGCCAGCGACATCCGCCGGTCGTCCTCGATGCGGAAGTAGATGGACCGGCCGTCGGCCGACCAGCGCGGGTTCATGGTGTGGCGGTCGAACGCCTCGGTGAGCACCCGCTCGGTGCCGCCTGCGGCGGGCACGGTGGCCAGGCGCGGCCCGGCGTAATAGATGAGCGAGTCGGGTCCGTTGCGGTGATACAGGATGGTGCGCCCGTCGGCGCTCCACTCCGGGGCCTCGCCCCAGTCGGGATCGAGGTCGGGGCCGGTGAACGTGGTGATCGCGCGGGGCGTGGCGCCCGGCGTGGCGTCCATGACGTAGATGTCCGAGTTGTCGCCGCGGTCGGGATCCGTCCCCGCGCGCTTGCTCACGAAGGCAATGCGCTTCCCGTCCGGCGACCAGGCGGGCTGCACCTCGTCGAAGCCACCGGCCGTCAGCGGCTGCACCGACCGCGTGGCCACGTCGAAGAGGTAGAGGTGCGAGCGCACCTTCCGCACGTACCCCGTGTAGTCCTCCTTGAAGTAGTACCGGTCAATGATGAGCGGCGGCGGCGTGTCCTCGGGCCAGGTGCTGTCCTGCGGCACGTCACGGAGCGCGTCCAGCGTCTCCACCGTGTCGCGGTCCGAGATCACCAGCACCAGCCGCGTGCCATCGGGGCTCCAGGCGTAGTCGTCGATGCCGCCCTTGAGCTCGGTGATCCGCTCCGCCTCGCCCCCGCGGCGGTCCAGCAGCCAGAGCTGGTCGCCGAGGTCGTCGTCCTCGTCGCTGTCGCGACTGGAGAGGA
>JBGAOL010000129.1:0-9898 GCA_044221825.1 Gemmatimonadales bacterium | reverse complement strand
AGCGCCTGCCGGATGGCCTCGAGGTACACCAGCGTCTTGCCGCTGCCGGTGACGCCGAAGAGCAGCGCGCCCTCGCCGGGGGGCAGCGCGGTGATGGCGGCGATGGCGTCCCGCTGGGCTGGCGTGGGGTTGCCGGGGGGCGGCGTGCCGGGGAGGCCGTGGAAGGGATCGCGACTCGCCTCCACCTTCTCGACCTGCGCCAGGCCCCGGCGGACCAGGGCATCGATTCCCGCCCGCGAGAGGCCCAGCCGCTCCAGCAGGTGCTCGGCGCTGGCCGCGCCGCCCAGCTCCTCGAGCGCCTCGAGGACGGCCCGCTGCCGCGGGGCCCGCTTGAAGAGCGTCTCGCGCTCCACCAGGGAGGGCGCGGGCTCGTGGAGGCGGATCACGCGCTGGGTGGCCACCTGCCCGTCGGTCTCCGCCGGCTCCACGCGGAGGTGGACCGCCCCGACGCGCGCCAGCCGGTTGACGGCCTCCCAGACCGGGCGCTTGAGTGCCCGCGCAATGGAGCCGACGGGCGCCTCGCCTCCCTTCCTCTGCAGCCAGGCCACCACGTCACCCGCCACGCCACCCAGCGGCGCCCCGTCGGCCAGGACCACCACCACCTGCGAGGTGCCCCAGAGCGCGGTGGGCAGCATGGCGCGGAGGGTGAGGCCGAGCGGGGCCCCGTAATAGCCGGCGAGCCAGCGGGCGGTCTCGAGGAGCGGTTCGGGGAGCGCGGGCGCCGGGTCGGGCGCGGAGAGGATGTCCTTCGGCACGACGCCCTCGGCCGGGGGGCCGAGGGCGGTGAGGAGGCCGACCATCTCGCGGTTGCGGACCGGGACCACGACGCGCGCGCCCGGCACGGCGCGATCCGCGAGGGCCTCGGGGATCCGGTAGGTGTAGGGCTGGGCGAGGGGCAGCGGGAGCGCCACCTGCCCGAAGCCGGCGGTCATCGCCGGCTGAGCCCGAGCCCCGGTCCGGTGGGGAGCCGCACCTGGCCGCCGTCGATGGTGGCGCCCGCGAAGGGATCGTTGCTGCAGAGCGCCGCGCCGTCGAGGTCCACGATGTCCACCAGCGGCGTGAAGTGCGCGGCCGCCGTGATGGCGATGGAGCTCTCGATCATGCACCCCACCATGACCATCATGTGGTGCGCCCGCGCGATGGCGATCATGCGCAGTGCCTCACGCAGCGACCCGCACTTGGCGATCTTGATGTTGATCCCGTCCACCTTGCCCACGAGCCGCGGGATGTCCGCCGCCGTGAGGCAGCTCTCATCCGCGATGACCGGGATGTCGGAGGCGTTCTTGAGGGTCTCGAGCCCGTCGAGGTCGGTGGCCGGCAGCGGCTGCTCCAGCACCGTGACGCCGAACTCCTCGAGGATGGGCAGCATCCGCAGGCCCTGCTTCACCGTCCAGCCGGTGTTGGCGTCCACCCGGAGTTCCTTGTCCGTGAGGGCGCGGATGGTCTCGAGGATCTCGCGGTCGCGGTGGGTGCCGAGCTTGATCTTGAGGATGGGGTACTGCTCCGCCTCCAGCACCTTCACCCGGAGCTTCTCGACGGTGTCGATGCCGATGGTGAAGGTGGACCTGGGCGCCTCGGCGGGGTTGAGGCCCCAGAGCTTGTAGACGGGGACGCCGAGCTTCTTGCCGACGTAGTCGTGCAGGGCCGAGGACATCGCCGCGCGCGCCGAGGGGTTCAGCTTGAGGGCCTTCTCCCACTCGCGCTCGGCGCCCTCGAGGTCGAACGGGTCGGCCGGGAGGTGGGCGCCGTAGGCCTGCAGGGCCGCGAGCACCGTCTCGGTGGTCTCGCCGTAGATCTTGGCGGGTGCCGCCTCGCCCCACCCCTCGACCCCGTCCTTGTCCACGAGCCGCACCCACACGGTGCGGTACTCACTCTCGCCCCCGCGGGCAATGATGAACGGATGACGGGTCTTGAGGTTCAGGACCTCGGCCTCGAGCCGAAGGGCGTGCGTCACGGCGATCCTCGATCAGGGAGTGAACCGGGAATCTCGCCTCGGCCGGGCGCTCCCGGCAATCCTCAGTCGCCCAGCGCCCAGATGGTGGACTGGACGCCTTCGGCGATGCGCGCGGGGACGTAGCCGCCCTCGAGCAGGCCGACGATCGGGGCCTTGGGGAGGCGCTCGCGGAGGCGGGTGATCACCTGGGCATAGTGCTCCGGCTCCAGCGTGAAGCCGCCGAGGGGATCGCCCAGCATGGCGTCGTAGCCGGCGGAGAGGAGCACCAGGTCCGGCGTCCAGCCCGCGGTGGCCTGCCGGACGGCGGCCCACAGGTCCTCCACGTAGAGCGCCGGGGGCGCACCGGGGCCGCGGGGCACGTTGAAGACGTTGCCCACCCCGCGCTCCTCCGCCATGCCGGTCCCGGGGTACCAGGGGTGCTGGTGCAGGGAGACGAAGCGGATGCTGGCGTCGTGCTCCATGAGGGCCTGGGTGCCGTTGCCGTGGTGCACGTCCCAGTCCACGATGAGCACGCGGGCGCGGCCCAGCGCCTGCGCGCGCCGCGCGGCCACCAGCACGTTGTTGACGAGGCAAAAGCCCATGGCGCGCTGCGCGAGGGCGTGGTGGCCGGGGGGCCGCACCGCGGCGAAGGCGTGCCGGCCCTGCTGGTGCGCAAACTCCACGGCGGCCAGCACGGCCCCCGTGGCGCCGAGGACCGCCTGCCAGCTCCCCGCGCTCATCACCGTGTCGAGCGACACTACCCCGCCCCCGTGCGCCGCCAGCTGCTCCAGGCCGGCCACGTGCCCCTCGGGATGCACCACCAGCAGGTCCTCCCGGCTGCCCGCGGGAACCTCGCGGATCTCCGCACTCGGGTCGCGGCCGAGCCGCGCCAGGATGGCCTGGAGGCGCGCCGGCGTCTCCGGGTGATCGTGCCCCGGGTCGTGGCCCAGGCAGGCGGGGTGGGTGAACAGCGGGACGGGCATGAGGGCGGCTAGCTCTTCAGCAGGTCGCGGAGCGCGCGGGCCTCGTCGCGGACGGCCTCACGCGCCGCCGCCACCTCGGCCTGCAGCCGCCGCTGGCGGCGCCACAGCAGCACCACCGCGCCCGCCAGGAGCAGGCACAGCAGGCCGCCCGTGGCGTACCCCGGGCTCCGCGTCCAGAGCGCGATCAGCGCCAGCAGCGCCCCGTCGAGCAGCAGGAACCCGACGGCCAGCCAGGTGAGCGCCCGCCCGCGTGGCGGCTGGCGGACCGGGTCCGTCAGCGCACCGGCCGGCGGCGGCGCGACAGCACGATGAGCGACGATCGCGGCCCCACCCCTGCCTCGGCCAGGCTCCGCTTCTCGTCGAGCACGAGCGCGCCGCGGAACTTGACCTGGAACTCCTCGGGCCGCCCGGGCGCATGGGTCAGCGCCAGCGCACGCTCCTTCACCTCGGCCACGCTGGCGCTGGGCTGCAGCTCGAGCTCCACCTGGTCCCACATCTCCTGGACCATGATGCGGACGGGAATCGCGGTCATGCCGGCACTCCGGGCAGGGTGGTGAAGAAGCGGCCGATCTCCCGATCGAACAGCATGGTGGAGGCCCGCACCCGCGTCCCCTGCTCCGCCGCCGCCACGGCGATGGCGATCTCCTCGCCGCCCTGCCCGCGCAGCTGCAGGAAGGTGGGGCCTTCCTTCTCGGGGAAGGCCGCATAGTTCGGCACCCGCTCCTGGAAGAAGCGCTTGGCGCGCGCCAGCACCTCGGTGCCGGGCAGGGAGGTCAGCGTCTCGTGCGTCATCGGGACCAGGGGGTGCGGGTCAGGGCCGGCGCAGGATCGCGATCCCGGTGGGCTGCGCCCGGACCGGGACCGTGGCGACCACCTTGCGCGCGGCCACGTCGAACATGTCCACGGCGCCCGGATCGGCGCCGATCGATTCCTGCGAGATGAACGCGTAGCGCCCGTCCGGCGACCAGGCGACGCCGTGCACGATCTTCTTGGTGGTGGGCACCCGGAGCACTTCCTTCCGCGCCGCCACGTCCACCAGGCTGAAGCTCTGCGCCTTCTTGTTGGTGACGATGATCCACTTCCCGTCGGGCGAGGGCTCCACGTTGTAGGCGCCGGCGCCCACGGGCACCTCCGCCACCTTCGTGAAGCTGGCGGCGTCCCAGACCTGCACCGTCCCCGAGTGGTTGCAGGCGGCCCACAGGGTCCGGTCGTCGGCGCTCACCGACACGAAGGTCGGGGCGCACTCGCCATCCACCGCCGGCGCCGCGGGGGCGGGCGCGGAGGCCCCGGCCGGCGGGGTGGCGCCATGCATGGCGTGCTGGTCGGCCGGCATGGCGTGCTGCATGCCGGTGCCGGTCGGGGCTCGGCGGCGGATGGCCAGCGAGGCCACGTCGATCTCCAGCAGCTCATCCGAGTGCATGCAGGAGATGTAGACGGTGGTGCCGGCGTGGTTCGACTTCACCCCGTGCGGCATGTCGCAGGCCGGCAGGTGGGTGATGGTCTGCATGGTGGGCGTGTGCACCACCGTGATGACGTTCTCGCGGGGATGGTCGCCGTGGAAGTCCGAGTTGGCGACGAACGCGAAGTCCCCGTCGGGGGTGAGGCCGATGGTGGTCGGGAACATCTCGAGCGGCGCGGTGCCGAGGAGCTGGTCGGTGCGCGCGTCCATCTTCCACAGGTTGCCGAATGGTCGCCGTGGAAGTCCGAGTTGGCGACGAACGCGAAGTCCCCGTCGGGGGTGAGGCCGATGGTGGTCGGGAACATCTCGAGCGGCGCGGTGCCGAGGAGCTGGTCGGTGCGCGCGTCCATCTTCCACAGGTTGCCGAAGGGCGTCCCGTGCGCAATCGAGAGGTAGTAGTACGCCTGATCGGGGGCCACGGCGAGGTTGTGGGGGCCATCCACGTCCGCCGGCATCACGCCGACCGGCACTACGTGGTCCTCCACCAGCGTGCCCGCCCCCGGCTTGAGCCACGTCACGATGTCGCCCGACTCGCTCACCACGCCCACCCGGTAGCCCGGGTCGGCGGCCTGGGCCACGGCAGCGCCGGGGACGGCGAGCAGCGAGACTGTCAGCAGGAATCGCGGAGTCATCGACGGAATCCCTGGCCGCAGGAATCGGCGGCCGATGCGGGGAACATAGCGGCCCGGGGAGGCTTCAGGCCACCGGCAGCGCCCGGACCTGCTCCTGGAAGGGCGGCCCCTCCGCCTTCCGGAACAGGGCCCTGAGGCCGGGGGTGCGGCGCAGCACCACGATCAGCTCGCCCGGGGGCGGCTCGGCCACGCCGGTGACCGAGAGCAGGGCCGGCAGGGTGGTGCCCTCGGGGGCCGGGATGCGGTAGTGGGCGCCATGCCAGTCGAACCGCACCTCGGCCGGCACCTCGCGCACGGGCTGGTCGAGGAAGAAGTCGTCGTCCAGGCGGAAGACGCCCTTTACCACGGGCTCGGCCGAGAGGTGAAAGAGCGGATCGAACGCCTCGCCGTCCAGCCGCGCGAAGTTCTGTTCCGCCGCCCAGTCGAACGCCTCGAGATCCGGCGCGCGGGCACGCCACTCGAGGTGATGGCGCAGTTCGTGGGTGAGGGTCTCCCACGCCTCGGCCCGCCAGTCGAAATCGTGGTGATACTGCGCCAGGGCGCGGAAGGAGCCGTGGTAGAGCACCACCCGGCTCTGGATGCCCTCATCCCCGCCCCCGCCCTCGGCGGGGACCGGGATGCACTCGCCGAGGGTGTAGATCTCGGCCCGGGTGGGATGGGGGAGGACCTTGCGGGACACCTCGACCCCGGCGACCCCATCCAGGAACTGGGGGGGCACCTCCGCCTCGAGCCGGCGGACCAGGGCCTCGAAATCGGTGAATCGCATGGCGGCGGGAAGCTAGACAGTCCCGGCGGCGCGGGGAACGGGCCCCCGAAACGAAAGCAGGGTCCCGGATTCCCCCGGGACCCTGCTCCACCGCCCCGGGCCCCGCCTCAGGCGATCCGTTCCTGGATCCAGGCGGCCAGCTGGTCCTGGTGCACCCGCACCTGGGTCATGGCGTCCCGCTCGCGGACGGTGAGGGTGCCGTCCTTCACGGTCTCGCCGTCCACGGTGCAGCAGAACGGCGTGCCGGCCTCGTCCATGCGCCGGTAGCGGCGGCCGATGGCGCCGCTGTCGTCGTAGAACGTGGGGAAGCGGCGCTTGAGGTCGTGGTAGATCCGATCCGCCAGCTCGGGCATGCCGTCCTTCTTGACCAGCGGCAGCACGGCGGCCTTGATCGGGGCCACGCTCGGGTGGAAGCCCAGCACCACGCGCGTCTCGCCCTCCACTTCCTCCTCGCGGTAGGCGTCCACCAGCAGCGTCAGGGTCACGCGGTCGGCGCCGGCGGAGGTCTCCACGATGTAGGGGACGTAGCGCTCGTTGGCGGCCTGGTCGAAGTACTCGAGCTTCTTGCCGGAATACTCCTGGTGGCGGCCCAGGTCGAAGTCGCTCCGGTTGTGGATGCCCTCGATCTCGTTCCAGCCGAAGGGGAACTCGTACTCGATGTCGTAGGCGGCCTTGGCGTAGTGCGCCAGCTCGCCCGGGCCGTGCTCGTGCCAGCGGAGCTTCTGGGGCGCCAGGCCGATGCTCGTGTGCCAGGCCATGCGCCACTCGCGCCAGCGCTCGAACCACTCCATGTCGGTGCCGGGCTTCACGAAGAACTGCATCTCCATCTGCTCGAACTCGCGGGTCCGGAAGATGAAGTTGCCGGGCGTGATCTCGTTCCGGAACGCCTTGCCGATCTGCGCGATGCCGAACGGCACCTTCTGGCGCGAGGCATTCAGGACGTTCTGGTAGTTGACGTAGATGCCCTGCGCCGTCTCGGGCCGCATGTAGATCACGGCCGCCTGCTCCTCGACCGGCCCCATGAACGTCTTGAACATGAGGTTGAACATCCGCGGCTCGGTGAGCTGGCAGGTGCTGTGCTCGCCGGGGTGCTTGGAGGGCTTCTGGGGGCACTGCGCGTCCTGCAGCTTGTCGGCGCGGAAGCGGGCCTTGCAGGTCTTGCAGTCCACCAGCGGGTCGGTGAAGCCGGCCACGTGGCCGCTGGCCTCCCAGACGCGCGGGTGCATCAGGATGGCGGCGTCGAGCCCCTCGATGTCGTCCCGCGCGTGGACCATGGCGCGCCACCAGCGGTCCTTGACGTTCTTCTTGAGCTCCACGCCCAGGGGACCGTAGTCCCACACGGAGCCGAGGCCCCCGTAGATCTCGGAAGACTGGAAGACGAAGCCGCGCCGCTTGCACAGCGAGACGAGCTTCTCCATGAGCGTGGTGTCGGCCATAACGGGCAGGGATCGGGAGGGGGTGGGCCGGGCGATTCCCGGGCGGCGAGGAAGCTAGGGGTCCCCCGGTCCCCCAGCAAGGGACCAAACCGGCAAGCCCTTGCCGGATAATCGCTTGCCGGGGCCTGACGGGGAGGCTATCCTGCACTGCGGGTCGGCCTTTGCTCCCTGCCCCGGGCACGCAGAACGCCGCGCTTCGCGAGAACTTCAGGGGCGCGCACTGTTGTGGCCTTGCCGACACAACCGTGCAACTGCTCCCGGGGCCAGCAGATAGCCGATCACCCAGCCAAGGCGTACTTCTTGCCTTTTCCCTCGCCGAAGTCATGGAAGGCGGGGGACGACGCCACGCGGCCGATCGCGTGAGCTAGGTCACATCCCCCGGAGCCGGGCGCACGCGGCCTGCCCGTCCCCCGCTGCCCAAGGAGAGTCCCCGATGCCGGCACATCCCCCGACGCGCCTCGCCGAGCCCGTCCCCGCCCGCCGGGGGCGGCCGGCGGGGGGCTTCACGCTGATCGAGGTGCTGATCGTGATCGTGATCATGGGCCTCGTGGCGACGTTCGCCATCCCGCGGCTCAACCTGGAGGGGTACCGGGTGAACTCGGCGGTGCGCGCCGTGACGGCGTCCCTGACCTACGCGCAGCGGCTCGCGGTCTCGCTGCAGTCGGACGTGCGGGTGTCGTTCGACCTGCCCAACCGGCGGCTGCGCATGCACGAGGACACCAACAACGACGGCATCATCAACGGCACCGAGCGGGTGACCTACACCAACCTGGGCGAGGGCGTGACCTTCGGGATCGGGGCGGCGCCGGCGGTGACGTACACCAACGGGGTGGCCGGGCCGGCGACGTTCAACATCGTGGGCACCCAGGCCGGCCTGCCGATGATCGTCTTCCGGCGCGACGGCACGGCCAGCGAGACCTGCGGCTTTTACCTGAACACCACCAAGAGCATCGCCGCCAACCGCACCTCCGAGGTGCGGGCGGGTGAGATCATCCGCTCGAGCGGGCGTATCATCTGGTATACCTACGCCACCGGCACCTGGACGCGGGGGAACTGATGAATCGCAAGGGCTTCACGCTGGTCGAGACGCTGGTGGCGCTCATCATCCTGACGGTGGTGGCGCTCTCCCTGGGCCGCTTCGTGGGCAACTTCCTGCACGTGGTGGGCACCTCCACCATGCGGACGGTGGCCACGGCGGTGGCGCAGGAGCAGATCGAGACGATCCGCTCGCAGACCTCTGCCACCGCCTACCCCACCATGGTCTCGACCTACAACAACCAGACCGTGACGGGCTTTCCGGGCTTCGCCGCGATGACCCGGCTGACCCGGGTCACGCGCACCACGAGCAACAGCCCGCGCGCCGACTACACGACGATCACCGTGACCGTGTCGGAGCCCCGGATGGGCACGCCCGTCAACCTCACCGTGGTGGTGGCCGCCCCATGAGCACACGCCCCCCGCAGGCCCGGCCCGACGCCGGCTTCTCGCTCATCGAAATGATGATCGCCCTGATCATCCTCAGCGTGGTGATGGGGGCGGCGGTGAGCGTGATGCGCTCACAGAGCCGCAACTTCGCGCGCGGCGGCGTGCGCATCGAGCTGACCCAGAACATGCGGTATGCGCTCTCCACGGTCGACCGGACGCTGCGCACCCTGGGCGCCGGCATCGGCACCGGGCAGCCGATGCTGCTCTACGCCGGCAACAACGAGATCAGCTTCAACGCCGACTACGCCTCGCAGGTGCAGGATGGCGTGGCGGTGTACATCAACCCGTCCCTGCCGGCGGCCGCCGACCTGGCCCTGACCACCGCCACGCCGGTGACCCTGCCCAACACCTCGCCGGGCATCACCTACCCGACGGCCAACTACTTCTGGGGCGGCGCCACGCCGAGCCGGGCGGAGACCATCTCGCTGTACTTCCGGCCCGACTCCTCCACGACCGACCCGAACGACTACGTGCTGCTGCAGCGGGTCAACGCGCTGCCCTCGGAGCTCATCGCCCGGAACATCCGGGCCTACCCGGGGCGGCCGTTCTTCGAGTACTGGTGGGACAGCACCACCACGGTGGGCACCACCGTGTACGGCGCGCTCCCCACGGCGCGGATTCCCGTCATCCACAACGTGATCGGCGGGGCGAACGCCCCCAACACCACCCAGCCCCTCGCGGACTTCATCCGCGCGGTGCGGATCAACATCACGATCACCAACGGCATCACCACGGCGGACTCCACCAGCCGCCGGGTGTCCACGATCATCCGCATCCCGAACAACGGCCTGTCGCCCGTCTCCACCTGCGGCGACACGCCGCTGTCGGTGACCGGCGCCCTCACGACGGACACCGTGGGCCAGGGCTCCGGCGGGGTGCTGCTGGGGTGGAGCACCTCGCCGGACGAACTCTCGGGTGAGCGTGACATCGGCCAGTACAACCTCTATTACCGGCTGAACGGGGTGCTGACCTGGACCCCGCTCACCACCCAGGCCTCGGGGTTCTCCCCCTACAGCCTGTCCGTGGTGCTGCAGCCGGACAGCTCCTACTACTTCGGCGTCGCGGCACAGGACTGCTCCCCGGCGGAGTCGAGCCTGCTGCAGAGCGCCCTGACCCGGTTGCAGCCGTGATCCCGTCGTCCCCTGCCGGCCCGGAGGCCCGCATGCGCGTGGAATCCCTGAGGAACGAGCGCGGCATCGCGCTC
>JBGAOL010000128.1:0-9910 GCA_044221825.1 Gemmatimonadales bacterium | reverse complement strand
CAGATGGCTCACTTCGACTCCGCACGGCACTGCTTCTATCAGGCGGTGGTGGGCGCCAACTCGCCGCTGGTGGGGGAGACGCTCAAGGGCGTGGAGTTCCGCAGCCGCTACCAGGCCGCCGTGGTGGCCATCCACCGGTCCGGCCACCGGCTGGAAGCCAAGCTTGGTGAGGTGCCGCTCAAGCTCGGTGACACCCTCCTCCTGCTGGCCGATCCCGGGTTCCGGGACCGCTGGCGCGACCGCAACGACTTCCTGATGGTGGCGCCCATGGAGGGCACGCCGCCGGCGGTGACCCGAAAGGCGTGGATCGTGGGGGTCATCGCGCTGCTGATCGTGGGCGTGGCCGGGGCGGGCTTCCTGCCCATCCTGCACGCCTCGCTCATCGGCGCGGTGGCGCTGGTGGCGTTCGGGGTGCTCTCCGCCACCGAGGCGCGGAACGCCATTGAGCTCGACACGATCATCGTGATCGCCGCATCGTTTGCGCTGGGGACGGCGATGGACAAGTCGGGGCTGGCCGCCACCGCCGCCAAGCTGATCCTCGGCGTGGGCGGGCAGGGCAACGTCCACATGGCCCTGCTCGGCATCGTGCTGGCCACCGTGGTGACCACCGAGCTCATCACCAACAACGCGGCCGCCGCGCTGGTCTTCCCGATCGCCTTTGCGAGCGCCCAGCAGCTCGGCGTGGACCCTCGGCCCTTCGCCATCGCGGTGGCCGTCGCGGCATCCAACTCGTTCCTGACGCCCATCGGCTACCAGACCAACACGATGGTGTACGGCCCAGGTGGCTATCGCTTCGGGGATTACATCCGCGTGGGGGCGCCGCTCACCATCACCACCGTCATCACCACGGTGGTGGTCATTCCGTGGTGGTGGGGGCTCTGAGCGCCGGCGCGCGGAACGCCTCGCCGGCGCCCGCGCCCTCCAGCTCCTCCTCCACCTGCTGCCGCCAGAGCAGGTCGTAGTACCGGCCGCGGAGGGCCATCAGCTCCGTGTGCGTACCGCGCTCCACGATCTTCCCCTCCTCCAGCACCAGGATCTGCTCCGACTCCCGCACCGCCGAGAGGCGGTGGGAGATGATGAGCCGCGTCCGTCGCGCCAGCGCGCTGCGCAGCTGCCGCAGGATCTTCGCCTCGGTCTGGCCATCCACGGCGGAGAGCGAGTCGTCGAGGATGAACACGGGCGGGTCCTGGGCCAGCGCCCGCGCGATGGCCGCGCGCTGGCGCTGCCCGCCCGAGAGGTTGATGCCGCGCTCGCCGAGCATGGTGTCGTAGCCATTCGGGAGCTCCGGCAGCGCCGCGGCGAGCTGGGACACCTCGGCGGCCTGCTCCAGCCGCCCGTCGTCGGGCGCGCCGAGGAGGACGTTGCCGCGGATGGTGTCGCTGAACAGGAACGTCTCCTGCGGCACCACGCCGATGGCGCGGCGCAGTTCGCGCAGGTCGAGGGCGCGGAGGTCCACGCCGTCGAGGAGGATGCGGCCCCGGTCCGGGTCATAGGTGCGCACCAGCAGCTCGGCCAGCGTGGACTTGCCCGAGCCGGTGCCACCCACGATCCCGAGCGCCTGTCCCGCGGGCAGGGTGAAGTTCACGTCCTGCAGCACCCAGCCGCGCTCGTGGGCATTCGGATAGCGGAACCAGACGCCCTCGAACGTGACGCTGCGCGCGCCGGCCGTGACCGGGAGGGGCACCGGGGCAGGCGGCGAGATGATGGCGGGGGCCGCATCGAACAGCTCCGCCAGGCGCCCCATCGAGGCCTCACCCCGCTGCACCAGCGTCACGGCCCAGCCGAGTGCGATCATGGGCCAGACCAGCATCACGAGGTACAGCCCGAACTCCACGAACTGTCCGGCGCTCAATGTGCCCTGGATCACCAGCGTGCCCCCACGCCAGATCACCGCCGCTCCCCCCAGTCCGCCGAAGAACCCAAGCAGGGGATGAAAGGCGCTCGAAACTCGCGCCAAGGCGAGATTGCGGCGGGAATACCCCTCGCTTATCGTCTTGAACCGCTCGATTTCGGCCGCTTCCTGCCGGTAGGCCCGCACCACGCGTGCCCCGGAGAGGTTCTCGTGGACCGAGGACGTGAGGTCGCTGAAGGCGGCCTGGGCGGCGACGGTGCGGCGGTGGATGGCCCGGCCAAAGATGATCATGGCAATGGGCAGGAGCAGCAGCGGCGCCAGCGCCAGCGCGGTGAGGCGTGGATCCAGGTGGAGCATGAACGGCAGCACCACCGCGGCCCCGATGAGCGTGTCGGAGAGGTACATGACGCCGGGCCCCGCCACCATGCGGACGTTCAGCAGGTCGTTGGTGGCTCGGGCCATCAGGTCGCCGGTGGGGTACTTGTCGTAGAACTCGGCTGAGAGCCGCTCGAGGTGGGCAAAGAGCCGGTTGCGCAGGTCGGTCTCGATGCGGCGGCTCACGCTGTTGAGCGTCTGCCGCATGCCGAAACGGGCCAGGCCCGCCACGAGGCCCACGCCGAGCATCAGGAGGATCACCCCCCGGAGGTCGGCCAGGGTGCCGCCAGCCCGGAGCAGGTCGAGTCCCTGTTGGACGTACCCGGGACCAAGGGCACGCAGGTAGCTTGAGAGGACCACGCAGCCGAGGCCGGCGGCGTAGGTCAGCCAGTAACGCCGGACGTCGGGGAGCAGGCGGGTTAGCTGCAGCTTCATGCTGCAATGTGGCCTCGGGTCGGGAGCCCGGGCAAGGATACCGTTCAGGGAGGAATCATCATCATGCGCAAGTTCATCGCTCTGGCCGGGCTCGTGGCGCTGGCCGCCTGCGGCGGCAAGGGAGACCAGCAGCAGGCCGCGGCCGACAGCCTGCAGCGCGACCTGCAGCTCGCGCCGGCCGATTCGCAGGCCGCGCTCAACGACCAGCCGGCCGCTGGGGAGACCCCGGCACCCGCGCCGGCCCCGGCCGCCGCCCCGGCGCAGCCGAAGCCCACCACGCCGGCGGCCCCGAAGCCGACCACGCCGGCCGCGCCCCGGCCGAGCACGCCGGCAGCCCCGAGCTACGGCGGCACCCTCAAGACCGGCGCCGAGATCGCCGGCACCGCCACCGACACGCTCCACTCGCGCCACAACAAGGTCGGTGACGTCTTCCACATGACCACCAGCGCCGACATCAAGAATGACCAGGGCAAGGTGGTCATCCCCGCCGGCTCGGTGGTGAGCTTCAAGGTGTTCCGCCTGGAGCCGGCCAAGAGCCGGAGCGAGACCGACGGCCGCCTCCGCCTCACCGCGGTGGACGTGACCATCAACGGCAAGAGCTATCCCGTGAGCGGTGAGGCCAACCGCACCACCGTCGAGCACGCACTCGAGGGCCAGGGTGTGACCGCCGGTGGCGCGCGCGCGTGGCGGGCGGCGCGGCCGGCGGCGCGGTGGCCGGGCAGGTGGTGGGGGGCAAGACCGGCGCCATCGTCGGCGGCATCGCCGGCGCGGCGGGCGGGGCGGTGCTCGCCAACCAGACCGCGGACCGCGACGTGGTGGTGCGGCCGGGGATGAAGGTGGCGTTCACCATCACCACGGATCTCGTCGTCACGCCGTAAGCGGCGCGAGCACTGCCGCACCGAGGAACGGGGCCGCCTCCGAGTGGAGGCGGCCCCGTTCGTTTGTCGCGAGTGCGAGGCGGCCAGGGCGGGGGCTTGCCCCGACGGTCCGGTTCAGTAGCCCGAGCCGCCGCCGCCCAGCCGCGGGTCCGAGGCGCCCAGCCAGCCGTCGTCGGTACGGATGATGGCCTCGACGTCGCCCCAGCGGGTGCGGAAGACCAGCTTGTGGCCCAGCGCCTCCAGGCCGGCGAGCGCCGCCGGATTGAAGCCATTCCGCTCCAGCCGCACCTCGTCGGGCAGCGCCTGGTGGTGCATGCGCGGCGCGGCAACGGCATCGGGGAGCGACATCTTGTGGTCGATCACGTTGGAGATCACGTGATAGACCTGGGTGATGATCGTTGGGCCGCCCGGGGTGCCCACCACCATCAGCAACTTGCCCTGCGGGTCCAGTACGATGCTCGGCGTCATGGCCGAGAGCATCCGCTTGCCGGGCTGGATGGCGTTGGCTTCGCCCTGGATGAGGCCGTACGTGTTGGGCTGGCCCGGAGCGGCGGCGAAGTCGTCCATCTCGTCATTGAGCAGGAAGCCCGCGCCCGAGACGGCCACGGCGCTGCCGTAGCTGTCGTTGAGCGTCGTGGTGCAGCTCACGGCGTTGCCCTCGGCGTCCACCACGGAGTAGTGGGTGGTGGAATTGCCGTCACGGAGCGCGGGGCTGAAGGCGGGGGTGGGCGTGGCCTTGCCGGGGTCGATCCCATTGCGCTGCTGGGTGGCGTACTCCTTCGAGAGGAGCCGGTCGAGCGGCATCTTCACGAAGGCGGGGTCGCCGAGGTAGGTGTTGCGGTCGGTGAAGGCGCGGCGCATGGCCTCGGCCTCGCGATGGAGCAGGGCGGCGGAGCCGAAGGGGGGCAGGGGGCCGTAGCCCTCGAGGATGTTGAGGATCATGGCGAGCGTCACCCCACCCGAGGACGCCGGCGGCATCGAGTAGATGGTGTGGTCGCGATAGCGGATGGTGATGGGCTCGCGCCAGAGGGCCTGGTAGCTCGCCAGGTCGGCGTGCGAAATGATGCCGCCGCCCCGCTGCATCTCGGCCACGAGGGAGTCCGCCACCCAGCCCTTGTAGAAGCCGTCGCGGCCCTGGTCGCGGATGGCGGTGAGGGTGCGGGCCAGATCGGCCTGCTTCCAGGTGGTGCCGGGCGACGGAGCGTGCCCGGCCTCGGGCAGGAAGTAGCGGCGGGAGGCGGGAAAGAGGCTCAGCCAGAAGCGGTAGCCCTCGAGGGAGCGGCTGCGATAGTCGTCCACCACGAAGCCGTCGGCCGCCAGCCGGATGGCGGGCGCGATGACCTGCGCAAAGGGCAGCCGGCCGAACTTCCGGTGGGCCTCCACGAGGCCCGCCACGGCGCCGGGCACGCCGGCGGAGAGGTGGCCCTTCTCGGAGAGCGTGGTGAGGTCGCCCGAGCGGTCCAGGTACATGTCCCGGTTGGCGGCGGCGGGCGCGGCCTCACGGTAGTCGAGGGACGCGACGGTGCCGTCGGCATTCCGGAACATCATGAACCCGCCGCCACCGATGTTGCCGGCCTCCGGGTGCACCACCGCCAGCGCGAACCCCACCGCGACGGCGGCATCCGTGGCGTTCCCGCCCGCCTCGAGGACCTGGCGTCCCACCGCGCTGGCAATGGGGCTGCCGGAGACCACCATGGCCCGGTGCCCGGTGGCCACCTTGGTCTTGCCGGCGAGTGGCCAGGCGGCGTTGACGCCGCTGGTGGGACCGCTGGCGGCCGCAGGGGCCGGCGCGGCCTTGGGCGCGCACGCGGGGGCGAGGAGCAGGAACACGAGCCCGAGTCGGGACACTGAGCGCACCGGGGGCCTCTCTCCGATGGGGGATTCCATTGCTGCTTTGGGGGATGCGGCCTAATTTACGCGGCCGCCCTCCGGCCACCAATGACCGACGATTTCCTCGACGCCCGGCTCACCGAACGCAGGAACCCCCGCACCACCGGCATCGACACCGCGAGCGCGCTCCAGATCGTGGAGCTGCTCTCGGCCGAGGATGCGGCGGTGCCGGCCGCCGTGGCGCGTGCGGCCGCGGAGATCGCGCGCGGGATCGAGATGCTGGAGGCGGCCTTCCGTGCCGGGGGGCGCCTCTTCTACATCGGCGCGGGCACCAGCGGACGCCTCGGCGTCCTCGACGCATCCGAGTGCCCGCCCACCTTCGGCACCGACCCCGGCATGGTCCAGGGCATCATCGCCGGCGGGCACAAGGCAATGTTCCGCTCCGTGGAGGGCGCCGAGGACGACGTGAATGCGGGCATCGCGGCCATCGACGGGGAGCAGGTGACACCCGCCGACGTCGTGGTGGGCATCGCCGCCAGCGGAACCACCCCTTACGTCCGCGCCGGCCTGGGCCGCGCCCAGGCGCGTGGGGCCAGGACCATCCTGGTCTCCATGTCCGAGCCGCCGCCCCTCATGCGGGAGACCTGCGATCTCTGCATCACCGTCCTGGTGGGCCCGGAGGCCGTGACCGGCTCCACGCGCATGAAGGCGGGCACGGCCACCAAGCTCGTGCTGAACACGCTCACCACCGGCGCCATGATCCGGCTCGGCAAGACCTGGGGCCACTTCATGGTGGACCTCAAGGCGTGGAACGCCAAGCTGCAGGACCGGAGCGAGCGGATCCTCATGGAGGTCACCGGCGCCGCGCGCGAGGAGGCCCGCGGGGCGCTCGACGCCGCCGGGGGCAGCGTGAAGGTCGCGATCGTCATGCTGCGGCGCGGGGTCGGGAAGGCCGAGGCCGAGGCGCTGCTCACCACTCACCAGGGCCGCCTGCGCGCCATCGTGGGCGACCCGCCCCCCGTACGGGGCAGCTGATGGAACGTCCTACCCTCGCCGTCGGCCTCATGTCGGGCACGTCGCTCGACGGGGTCGATGCGGCGCTGGTCCGGCTCACCGGGCCCACCCACTGCGAACTGCTCCACTTCCTCACCCGGCCCTACGGCTCGGCCGAGCGCGATCTGCTCCTGGCCGCGATCGGCCAGGGAAACGCGCGTGACCTCGCGCGGCTGCACGTCCGCCTGGCCGAGTGGTCGGTGGAGGCGGTCGAGGCGCTGCTGGCCGAGGCGCACGTGCGCGCGTCGGACCTGGGGCTCATCGCCATGCACGGCCAGACCATCTGGCACGAGCCACCGGCGGTGAGCTGGCAGCTCGGGGAGCCGGCGGTGCTCGCCGAGCGCTTCGGGGTGCGGGTCGTCTCCAATTTCCGCGCGCGCGACGTGGCGGCGGGCGGGCAGGGCGCGCCCCTCGTCCCCGTGGCCGACGTGCTGCTCTTCGGGCATCCGGAGGAGCCGCGGATCCTGCTCAACATCGGGGGGATGGCCAACCTCACCTGGGTGCCGCGGCGGGCGCAGGAGCAGGGCGCGTTCGCGTTCGACACCGGTCCCGGGGTGGCGCTGATCGACTCGGTGGCCCGGCTGGTGGAGCCGGGGAGTCGCTTTGACGCGGAGGGCCGGATCGCGGCGCGCGGCACGGTCCGGGAGCCGGTCCTCGAGCGCCTCCTCGCCGAGCCCTACTTCTCGGCGCCGCCGCCCAAGAGCACCGGCCGGGAGCGCTTCGGGGAGGCGCTGGCGCAGGAGCTCCACCGGGCCGCGCCCGGCCCGGACGGCGTGGCCACAGCAGTGGAGCTGACGGCGCGCAGCATCGCGGAGGCCATCATGCGCTGGACGCCGGGGCGCGCCGAGGTGGTGGGCTCGGGGGGCGGGATGCACCACCCCGGGCTCGTGGCGCGCCTCTCCGCGCTGCTGGCGCCGCAGGGCATGGCGCTCCGCCGCTTCGACGAGCTCTTCTTCAGCGGCGACGCCAAGGAGGCGGTGGCGTTCGCGCTGCTCGGCTACCTCACCATCCACGGCCAGCCCGGCAACCTGCCCGCGGTCACCGGTGCCCTCGGCCCCCGCGTGCTGGGGCAGGTCACGCCCGCATGACGCTCGCCCGGCTGGTCCTCCCCGCGCTCCGCTGGCGACCGGAGACCGGCTTCAGCCACGAGACGGACGCCATCGCACAGGCGCTGAAACTCGGGGTGGGCGGATTCATCATCTTCGGCGTGCCCGGGGCGCGGGCCGACGAGATCGGGGCCCTCACCGCCGAACTCCGGGTGCGGGCGGGCCGTCCGCTGCTCCTCGGCGCGGACCTCGAGCGCGGGGCCGGGCAGCAGGCGCGCCGCCTCACGCCCATCCCCCCGCCGGCGGCGCTCGCCTCCTCGACGATCCGGGGTGATCGCGTGGGCCGGCGCCACCACCGCGCGCGAGGCGCGGAGCGTCGGGCTCAACTGGGTCTTCGCCCCGGTCGCGGACCTCGACCTCGAGCCCGAGAAGTCCGATTGTCCAGACCCGGGCGTTCGGCAGCGATCCCGGGCGCGGGCGAGGCCGTGGCCACCTGGGTGCGCGCCGCGCAGGCGGAAGGCGTGCTGGCCTGCGCCAAGCACTATCCCGGCCACGGCCGCACCCGGCACGACTCGCACAATCGCCTGCCGCTCGTCGAGCTGCCGCTGGCCGCGCTGGAGCAGGCCGACCTCCGCCCGTTCCAGGCCGCCGTGGCCGCGGGTGTCGGCTCGGTGATGACCTGCCATGTGGCCTTTCCGCAGTGGGACGAGTCGGACGCGCCGGCCACGCTCTCGCCGGTGATCCTGGGGCATCTCCGCTCGGCCCTCGGCTTCCGCGGCCTCGTGGTCACTGATGCCCTGATTATGGAAGGCGCGCAGGGCGGGCGCGCGCCGGGTGCGGCGGAGGTCGCCGCCCCTCGGCGGGCTGTGACCTGCTGCTCTACCCGCCGGAGCCGGCCACCGTGGTGGCGGCGCTCGGGCAGGCGGTGGCCGAGGACGACTCCCGCCCAGAGGGTGAGCGAGGCGGCTTCGGCCGCTACGAGGCTGCCCTCTCGCGTGGGCAGCCTCGACGCGGTGACGCCCGATCCCGAGGCCGGGGGCGCGGCGCGACGTCGCGCGGCGGCTGCTGGGCACGCGCGGCTTCCTCCGCGGCACGGCGCCCTGGTTCCCGACGGCGTGGAGCTGACCGTGGTGGACGACGACCTGGGCGCCGGTACGCCTCCGGTCCGAGCGACCTGGTGCGCCGCGCCCTGGCGCGGGCCGGCGTCCACGAGCGCCATGGCGCCCCGCGGGTGGTGCTGGCCTTCGCGGGAGCCGCGCGCGGCCAAGGACGCGCGGGGTTCGGGCCGGAGGCGCGTCGGCGCTCGAGCGCCTGGCGCCCGGCGCCGCGCTGGTGGTGCTCTTCGCCCAGTCCGCGGCTCGCGGCGGAGATCCGGCGAGGCGCCGCTCCCTCGGTGGCGTGGCATCGCCAGCCGCTCATGCAGGAGGCGGTGGCCGGCTGACCGGGGACGGATGACCTGACGGGAGCGGCGCCGCGCCGCGGCCGGCAGGGGTCAGGCGCTGGCGGGGCGGGAGCGGGGGACGATCTGCAGCCCGCGGGGCGGGCGCGGAGGCCTCCTCGCCGAGCGGCCGAGCCCGCCGGAGAGCAGGGCTCGGAGCGGCTCGGGCTGGCCGATGGCGTAGCCCTGCGCGTAGTCCACCCCGATCCGCTTGAGCGTTTCCAGCGTCTCGAGGCTTCTCCACGCCCTCCGCCACCGTCTTGAGCCGCATCACGTGCCCCACCCGGTGGATGGCCTCCACCATGGCGTACTCCACCGGGTCGGTCTCGATGTGGCGGATGAAGGCGCCCGCGATCTTGAGCGCGTCCACCGGCAGGCTCTGCAGGTAGCCGAAGGAGGACATCCCGCTCCCGAAGTCGTCCAGCGCAAACCAGCAGCCGAGGACTTGAGCTCGCGGATGAAGCTGGCGGCCTGCGCCAGGTTGGCGATGGCGGCGGTCTCGGTAATCTCGAAGCAGAGGGTGGCCGGTGGCAGGTCGTGCCGGGCCAGTTGCTCGCGGATGAAGGCCAGCATTCCCGGGTCGCCGAGGGAGGCGCCGGAGAGGTTGATCGAGGCGATGGGCCGGCGGCGGAAGTGCCGGTGCCGCGCGTACATCTCAACCACCTCGCGCACCACGAAGCGGTCGATGGCGCCCATCAGGTTGTAGCGCTCCGCCGCCGGGATGAACGCGCCCGGCGAGACGATCGTCCCATCCCGCTCCGCCATCCGGAGCAGCACCTCCACCCGCAGCCGCTCGCCGTCCTCCGGCACCAGCGGGACGATGGCCTGGCCGTAGAGCCGGAAGCGCTGCTCCTCGAGCGCGGACGTCACCCGGCTCACCCACTGCATCTCGCCCTGGCGGTGCACCATCACCGCGTCGTTGGCCTCGTAGAAATGCACCCGGTTGCGGCCGTGCTCCTTGGCGGCATAGCAGGCGGCGTCGGCGTCGCGGAGCAGCACGCCC
>JBGAOL010000127.1:0-10128 GCA_044221825.1 Gemmatimonadales bacterium | reverse complement strand
CTTGGAGGCCGCCTGCACCCACGGCGGCAGTGCCGAGAGCGCCTCCCCGGTCCAGTAGCTGCGGGTGAGGTGGCGGTACATCTCCTCGCTGGCCGCGGGACTCACGGCCTTCCCCGCGCGGATGAGCACCAGGAGGCGCGCCATCTCGCGCGGCGTGGTCTGGCCCCAGCCGTAGAGCGTGCGGTTGCCCTCGCGGCCCGGGGTGCGGCTGTTGACGCGGGTGGAGTCGAAGCCGTGCCCCTCGAGCCAGGCGTTGATGGCGGTGCCGGTTCCCGCCAGCGCCTGCAGCCAGAGCGACGCGGTGTTGTCGCTCGTGGTGATCATCAACAGGGTGAGCTTGGAGAGTGCGAGCTTGCTGGAGTCGGCGAGGCCGCCGACAAGGTCCTCGCCGGGGTAGAGCAGCGAGTCGGTGTAGACCAGCTCCTGGTGGAAGTCGAGCGCCCCGCGCTCCAGCGCGTCGAAGGTGCCGAGGAGGATCGGGACCTTGATCATCGAGGCGGTGGGGAAGACGCTGTCGGCGTTCACCGCGGCCGTGCGGCCGCTCGGCAGGTGCCGCACGTAGATGCCCACGGTGCCGCGGAAGCCCTGCACCAGGCTGTCGAGCTGCCGCTGGAGGCCCCGGTCGGGGCGCTCCCGCGCCTGGGCGCCGAGGGCCGGGGCCGCGAGGGTGGCAATGAAGCTGGCGAGCACCAGCGGGCGGGTCCACCGCATCGGGCCCCTCGGCGTCGGGTGGGAAACGGCGGGCGGGTCAGTCCTCGGAGGAGAGGGGATCCTCGCCCGTGATCTTGATGATGGCCTTCCGCGCCATCGCGGCCACGTCCTCGTTGCGGTCCTCGAGGGCCTTGGTCAGCGCGGGCACCGCGTCCTTGGCCGCCGGCCCGATCTCGCGGAAGGCGATGCAGACGGGGAACCGCACCGAGGCCTCGGGATCGCCGAGGGCGGCGATGAGCGCCGGCACGGCGCTCACCGCGGCCGGGCCCATGTTGGCAATGGCGTAGGCCGCCTGGTTCCGGGTGTAGGGCGCCATGCCCTGGAGATCCTCCACCCACGCCGACAGCGGCCGGTCCTGGAAGGTCGGTTCCTTCGTGGGGCCCTGGGCGCAGGCGGCGGGGACCAGCACGAGCATGAGGCCGAGCACGCCTACCGCAGTGGCCAGCTTCCGGTGCATGATGTTCCGTCCTGTGACAGGGTATCGTTCCGGGGAAACTATACCGGGCAGGGGGGCGTACGCGAGGCGCGAACACTGGACGCCCGGTCCCCGCCCGGGTGCGCACTGCCCCCAACCGGATCTCCTCCATGCTCCTTGGCCTGCTCGCGCTCCTGCAGGGCGCGGTTGCCGTCGTGTCCCCGCCCGATCCCCGGCCCGTCCACGACGGGCGCGCGCGCCAGCTGGCCGTCACGCCCCCGCGCGTGGAGGCAACGGTGGTGGTCGACGGCAGCCTCGACGAGCCGGTGTGGCAGCAGGCGGCGGTGCTGACGGGCTTCTCGCACTTCCAGCCCATCGACGGGGTGCCGGCCATCGACACCACCGAGGTCCTGGTCTGGTACTCGCCCACCGCCATCCACTTCGGCATCCGCGCGCGTGAGCCGCACGGCGAGGTCCACGCCACGCTGGCGGACCGCGACCGCATCTTCGCCGACGACTACATCCAGTTCTTCCTCGGCACCTTCAACGACAGCCGGCAGGCGTTCATGTTCGCCGTCAACCCGCTCGGGGTGCAGGCGGACGGGGTGCTGTCCGAGCGCGGGGTGGTGAGCGGCGGCGGGTTCAACAGCGGCACGGTGCGGGCGCGCGAGGGGGCGGACCTCTCGCCCGACTTCCTGTTCCAGTCGCGCGGGCGGCTGGTGCCGGGCGGCTACGAGGCCGAGGTGCGCATCCCGTTCAAGAGCCTCCGCTACCAGTCGGGCGACGGGCAGACCTGGCAGATCCACGTGCTCCGCCTGGTGCAGCATTCCGGCTTCGAGGACTCGTGGGTCCCGGCGGAGCGGGCCAGCGCGTCGTTCCTCGCCCAGGCGGGCCGGCTCACCGGGCTGGCGGGGATGAAGCGCGGGCTGGCGCTCGACGTGACGCCCGAGGTGGTGAGCCGCCTCGACGGCAGCGACCAGGCCGGCGGGTGGGACTACGACCGCGCCGGCCCGGAGCTGGGCGGCACGGTGCGTCTCGGCCTCACCAACGACCTCACCCTCAACGCCTCGGCCAACCCCGACTTCTCCCAGGTCGAGGCCGACGTCACCCAGATCCAGTTCGACCCGCGCGACGCGGTGTTCTTCCCCGAGAAGCGGCCCTTCTTCCTGGACGGGCTGGAGCTGTTCCAGACCCCCAACAACCTGGTCTACACCCGCCGCCTGGTGCAGCCGGTGGCGGCCGTGAAGCTGACGGGCCGCGCCCTCGGCACCGACGTGGGCCTCATCTCCGCCGTGGACGACCGCGCCGCCTCCCTCTTCGGCGACGACCACCCGGTGATGAACGTGCTGCGGGTGCAGCAGAACGTGGGCAGCCGCTCGCGCCTCGGCGCGGTCTACACCGACCGGGTGGAGGGGAGCAACTCCAACCGCGTCCTCGCCGTGGACGGCCGCCTGGTGCGGGGCAAGAGCAACCTGCTCTTCCAGTACGGCCAGAGCCGCACCCACGAGCTCGGCACCACCTACAGCGGCCCCATCTGGCAGGCGCGCTTCAACCACAACGGCCGGCGCTTCGGCGCCCGGTGGAGCCTGAGCGGCATCAGCCCCGAGTTCCGCACCCGGAGCGGCTTCATCCCCCGGAACGGCGACGTGACGCTCAACCTGGTCAACCTGGTCACCGTCAACAGCCGGCCCGGCAGCCTGGTGGAGAGCTTCACGCCCGACATCTCGATGATCGGCCGGTGGGGCTACGACAACTTCACCCAGGGCCGTGGGCTCCGGGACCAGCTGCTCCACTTCAACCTGAACTCGCGCCTGCGGGGCGGCTGGTCGGCGGGTGCGTCGCTGCTGCTCGAGAAGTTCGGCTACGACCCGCGGCTCTACCGCGGCTACGAGGTGGAGGTCCCAGGCCCGGGCGGGGTGGGGCTCGACACCATCCCCTTCACCGGCCCCACCACGGAGAAGATCCCGAACCGCGACTGGGTCATCACCCTGGGGACGCCCGAGTTCCGCACCTTCAACGCCGACTTCTTCATCCTCTGGGGCCAGGACGAGAACTTCTTCGAGTGGGCCTCCGGCAACCTGCTGTCGCTCGATGCCGGCCTCACCTGGCGCCCCACCGACCAGCTCCGCCTCGAGGCGCGCTACCGCGAGAACCGCTACCAGCGCCGCAGCGACGGCAGCATCGTCGGGCGGCAGCGCATCCCGCGGGTGAAGCTCGAGTACCAGCTGGCGCGCCCGCTCTTCATCCGCCTGGTCGGGGAGTACAACGCCGAGCAGCAGGACAGCCTGCGCGACGAGCAGCGGACCGGCGGGGTCATCCTCATCAACGGCCAGCGCACCCGGGCGGAGCAGACCAACACCTTCCGCGGCGACCTGCTGATCTCCTTCCTGCCGGTGCCGGGCACCGTCTTCTACGCGGGTTACGGCAGCACCATGGAGGGCCGCCGGGCGTTCCGCTTCCGGAACCTCGAGCGCACGGCCGACGGGTTCTTCCTCAAGGGCAGCTATCTCTTCCGCTTCGGGGGTTGAGGCCGGGGGCTCGGCGCGGTTGGGTCACCGCAGGGCGCGGAGACGCAGAGGGCCGCAGAGGACCTCCACGTGAACAGCGGGGCTCGTCTCAGGACGAGCCCGCGCCCTAGTGTTTGTGGGTGTGAGCTCGGGTCCGGCGCCCGTCCCCACCCGCGCGCGGATCCAGCGCGCCACCTCCTCCAGCGCCGAGCGCGCCTCGGGCAGGACCCACGCCAGCACCTGCCAGACGTGCGGTACCCCGTCGTACGTGTGGAGTTCGCTCGTGCCGCCGGCCTCGAGCACCCGCGCGTGGAGCCGGGTGGCGTCGCTGTAGAGGATCTCCGAGGTGCCCACCTGGGTGAGCAGCGGCGGGAGCCCCCGGAGGTCGGCGTACAGCGGGGAGGCGCGCGGGTCCTCGGGCGGGGTGGCGCCGAGATAGGCACTGGCGAAGCGGGGCACGTCGGCCGGGAGGAAGGTGTCGCAGGCCTCGGCGTTCCGGCGCACCGACTCGCCGGTGCCGGCGAGGTCGGTCCAGGGAGACAGGAGGTAGGCGGCGGCGGGGAGCGGGTCGCCCGCGTCGCGGAGCGCCACGAGCGTGGCGAGCGCCAGCCCGCCCCCGGCCGAGTCGCCGGCCAGGACCAGGCGGCGGGGGTCAGTGCCCTGGGCCAGGAGCCAGCGGTAGCCGGCCAGCGCGTCCTCGAGGGCGGCGGGGAAGGGGTGCTCCGGCGCCAGCCGGTAGTCCAGCGCGAAGACCCGGGCGTGGAGCTGGCGGGCCAGCGTCGTGGTGATGGGCCGGTGGGTCACCGGTGAGCAGGCCACGTAGCCGCCGCCGTGCAGGTAGTACACCACCGGCGCCCCGGGCGCGTCGCCGCCGTGGGGCACCACCCATTCCCCGCGCACCGGGGCCGCCGACTGCGTGATCCGCACGCCCGGCGGCACCACCCAGCTGAGCCGCGCCGGCAGGCCGAGGGCGTGGCGTGCCCAGCGGGCCAGGGTCCGCGCGTCGCCCGGCGGCTTCACCTTGAGCAGGCGGCGGAGGGCGGCGTGCACCAGGCGGGCGCGGCGGCTCCGGGCGGCGCGGTGGTGATGGCTGGTCGTGTCAGGCACGGGCGGGGGACCGGGGACGTTGCAGGTGTTGCGCGTGTCGCAGCATGCGACGGCCGCGGCGGCAAGTCAATCCCGGCGTGTGCGCGCGCCCTGCCCCGTTCGTCTCCTTCGCGTCTCTCCCTTCCGACATACCACGCGCCCCATGGGGGCCTGTCGTGGGCCAGCGTGCCAGGCCATGCAGTTCAACCAGCGAATGAGATGCGCTCGGGGTGATGGCTGGCAGGTGAGCTTGCGGCAGGTCTCCATGGCCTGCTCCCGCCCTCAGGGCCGCTCCGCCTCGGCGGGGGGACCGCTCAGCAGCGCCTGGACGCGCCGGAGCTGGGGGTGGTCCGGCGGCAGGTAGCGACGCATGACCCCCAGCTGCACCGTGTAGAGCGACTCTGCCACGCGCGCGTGCCCGAGCTGGGCATGCAGCGCGGCGAGCAGTTCGTAGCTGGCGGTCATTTGCGGGGCGCTGTCGCCAAAGGCCCGCCGGCGCAGGGCCAGCGACGACTCGGCCAGCACGAGCCCTCGCCGGACGTGACCCAGCGCCGCCTCCGCTCGTGCCAGCCCGCCCAGCGAGGCGGACAGACCGGGCTCCCCGCGGCCCGTGCCCATGCGCGCGGCCACCGCGCGCTCCGAATACGTCCGGGCTCGCGCGGGCCGTCCCGCCGCCATCATCAGCGCCGAGAGCTTGTCGAACTCCTCCCCCGTGGATTCGCTCTCCCGCCCCACGGAGCGCGCCAGGACCTCGACGTTGGCGAGGTACAGCGACTCCGCCCGCTCCAGCTCGCCCCGCCGGCCGAGCAGGGCGGCGAGGCTCCCGCGCGCGTGCACCGTGGAGGGGTGCAGCGGTCCCAGCGTGGCGGCCTGCAGGGCGAGGCTCCGGTTGTAGAGGCTCTCCGCCTCCGCCGGGCGGTCCAGCGCCTCGGCGTAGAGATCGCCCAGGTGCGTGAGGGAAAGCGCCGCGGCGGCGGAGTTGGGGCCGAAGTGGCGCTCGTGGTACGCCACGTACTCCCGGAAGACCCGTTCTGCCGAGTCGAGCTGACCCCGGCGGCGCAGCACCGACCCCATCACCCGGATCGCCTCGGCGCCGAGGACCTCCTGTCCGGGCGGCACCCGGCGCATGATGTGATAGGCTTCCTCGGCGTAGACCTGCGCGCGGTCGAGCGGGCCCAGCGCCACCGCGATGTTGGTGGCGGTGAGCAGCGTGTGGGCAAGAGCAGGCGCGCCTGGCGCCAGCACCGCGCGGTCGAGCGCCAGCGCCAGCCCGATGAGCGATTCCGCCGGCGCCAGCCGGCCCTGCTGCCGCAGCGTGAGCGCCATGGCTTCGTAGCTCGCGGCCACGTCGGCGTGGCGCTCGCCGAGGGTGGCGCGGCGGAGGGCCAGCGCGCGCTGCTGAAGTCCGAGCGCCGCGTCGAAGTCGCTGAACGACATCTGGATCCGGCTCAGCGCGTCGAGCATGCGCGCCTGCAGCAGCGGCTCCTGGTCCAGCCGGTCCACCCGGGCCAGTCCCTCGGTGAGCATGCTGCGCGCGGCCAGGCTGTCGAAGTAGGAGCGGCGCGGGTCGCTTGCCTCCACCAATCCCACGAGGAAGTCGCTCACCTGCTCGGCGCGGCGCTGCGCGGCCTCGGCCACGTCGCGCTCGCGGCCCGCCACGCGCGCCTGCCAGGCGGTGGCCGCGATCCCCGCCACCAGCGACAGCAGCACCAGCCCCGCCGCCGCCACGCTCGCCCGGTGCCGCCGGATGAACTTGCCCAGGCGATACCGCGCACTCGGGGCCCGCGCCAGCACCGGCTCGCCGTCGAGGTGGCGGCGCAGGTCGGCGGCGAACTCTGCCACCGACGCATAACGGCGCCCGGGCTCCTTGGCGAGCGCGGTGAGCAGGATGGTGTCGAGGTCGCCGGCGAGGACACGGCGCGTCCCGGGGTCGGTCACGGCGTGGCTCGGGCGGACCGGCTCCACCGCGCCGATCACCTGCGCCACCTCGGCGGCGCCGGCGCCTAACACGGGGTAGGGCAGGCGCCCGGTGAGCAGCTCATAGAGCACCACGCCGAGCGAGTAGACGTCGGCCAGCGTGGTGAGGCGCTCGCCATGGACCTGCTCGGGGCTGGCGTAGGCGGGCGTGAGCCAGGGGGTGCTGCGCGGGCCCGCCTCGGCCGGTGCACCGGCATCGAGGAGCTCGGCAATGCCGAAGTCGAGCAGCTTGGCGTGCCCGTCGGGGGTGACGAGGATGTTGCCGGGCTTGAGGTCGCCGTGGACCACCAGCTGCTGGTGCGCGTAGTGGAGCGCGTCAGCCACCTGCAGGAAGAGCTGGAGGCGAGCCGGCACGCCGAGGGCATGCTCGGCGCAGTAGGGCAGCAACGTCGTCCCTTCCACGAACTCCATGGCGAAGAACGACTGCCCCGTGGCCGTGGTCCCGCCGTCGATGAAGCGCGCGATGCCCGGATGCTCGAGCCGCGCCAGGATGCGCCGCTCCCGGCGGAGCCGCTCCTCGAGTTTCGGGTCGGCGAAGCCGGCGCGGATCAGCTTGAGCGCCACCCGCTGCACGAAATCCGGCCCCTCCCGCTCCGCCGCATACACCACCCCCATTCCGCCCGTCCCCACGAGCGCGCCGAGGCGATACGGTCCGATACGCTGCCCGGGGGGCGCAGTCATGGGAGCCGTGTGCGGAGGGTGTGGAAGTGAGCGGGCATGCTGCCACCAGAGTACCGTGCTGCTTCGGTGTCGGCTAGGCGAGAGGGGTCATGGCTTGTTTCACCGCCTCGGTGTCGGCAAGGGCAGAGGGGTTATGGCGTGTTTCACCGCAGAGGCGCAGAGGCGCGGAGGGCCGCAGAGGAACTGCGCTCGGAGGGGTGAGCCGGTTGGCTTGAGGGGCTCCGCGTGGGAAACCACAGAGGCACAGAGGACACGGAGGCCACAGAGAACTGCCTGGGGATGGTGGGCTCACCGCGGGGTGAGCCCGTGGTGTTTTTGGGGGTGTGACTTTGGGTCGGTAACGCTCCCCACCTCTCGCGGAACCCCACCCAAGATCATCGGAGCCCGGATCGGCACCGCGCCGATCCGGGCTCGATCCCTCCGTGACCTCTGTGTCCTCTGCACTCTGTGGTCTTGCGGTTGCAGGTCTGCTGCGGCCATCCGCGTCCTTGGGGCGACGCAGGTGATGGCGGAGGGGCACCCGATGTCGGCTCCCGTGGCCGGTCCGCGCTCTACAAGGCAGTTCCCGACAGCTGCCCGATCCTGAGCCGGAGGCGCGCCATGCCCCAGTGGAAGCCCGATCCCACGTTCTACCCCTCCCCCACGCTCGCCGCCGAGGCGCCGCCCGAGACGCTGGCCTACGTGGCAATGCTGAACCCCACGCCCAACGGCCATGGCGACGCCATCGGTGTGGTGGACACCGACCCGGCCTCGAAGAGCTACGGCAGGCTCATCGGCCAGACCGACTTTCCGCAGGGCGACAACGAGCTCCACCACTTTGGCTGGAACGCCTGCAGCTCGCACCTCTGCCCCTACGCGCCGCACGCGCACACGGAGCGCCGCTACCTCGTGGTCCCGGGCACCCACAGCTCGCGCATCCACGTGCTCGACACCAAGGCCAACCCGCGGCAGCCCGAGCTCATCAAGGTCATCGAGGGGAGCGAGGTCCACGCCAAGACGGGGTACGCCGCCCCGCACACCGTGCACTGTGGCCCCGACGGCATCTACATGAACGCCCTCGGCACGCCGGACGGCGGCGGGCCGGGTGGCATCTTCATGCTCGACCACCAGACCTTCGAGCTCAAGGGCCGCTGGGAGAAGGCGCGCGGGCCGCAGCACCTCTCGTACGACTTCTTCTGGCACCTGGGCCAGGACACCATGATCACCAGCGAGTGGGGCACGCCGGACATGGTGTCACAGGGCCTGAACCCCGAGCTCCTGCTGGCCGGCAAGTACGGCCACCAGCTCCACGTCTGGGACCTGCGCACCCGCGAGCACAAGCAGGCCATCGACCTCGGCGCCGAGCAGCAGATGGTCCTCGAGCTCCGGCCGGCGCACAATCCCACCAAGCCGTACGGCTTCGTGGGCGTGGTGATCTCGCTCGCCGACCTCTCGGCGTCCGTGTGGCTCTGGTACAACGAGGGGAAGCAGGGCAACGGCGCGTGGAAGGCGCAGAAGGTCATCACCATCCCGGCCGAGCCCGCCGACCCCGCGGACCTGCCACCGATCCTGCAGGGCTTCAAGGCGGTGCCGCCGCTCATCACCGACATCAACCTCTCGGTGGACGACCGCATGCTCTACGTCTCCTGCTGGGGCACCGGCGAGCTGCGCCAGTACGACGTGAGCGACCCCTTCCACCCGCGCCTGACGGCGGTGCAGCGAATCGGCGGCATCGTGCGCCGGGCCGCCCACCCCTCGAACCCGGCGAAGCCGCTCAACGGCGGACCGCAGATGGTGGAGGTGAGCCGCGACGGGAAGCGCGTCTACCTCACCAACGCCCTCTACTCGCCCTGGGACGCGCAGTTCTATCCCGACGGCATCAAGGGCTGGATGACCAAGCTCGATGCCGACCCGGCCGGCGGCATGGCGCTCGACCCGCGCTTCCTCGTGGAGCTGGAGCAGGGCATGCGCCCGCACCAGGTCCGCCTCGAGGGCGGCGACGCCTCGAGCGACTCCTTCTGTTATTCCTGAGCCGGGGATGCATGCCGTGACCGCGGCGCCGTGGCTGGCGCTGCTGCTGCTCGGCGCCGTCCACGGCCTCAACCCCGGGATGGGATGGCTCTTCGCCGTGGCGCTCGGCCTGCAGGAAGGGCGGGGCGCCGCCGTCTGGCGCGCGCTCGGCCCCCTCGCCGCCGGCCACGCTGCCGCCGTGGCGATGGCCGTGGCAGTGGCCGCCGCGCTCGGCGCGCTGCTGCCGCTCGGCGTGCTCAGGTGGGTGGTGGCGGCGCTGCTGCTCGGCTTCGCGCTGCACCGGGTGCTGCGCAACCGCCATCCCCGCTTCGGCGGAATGCGCGTGAGCGGGCCCGAACTCGCCTTCTGGTCCTTCCTCATGGCCTCGGCCCACGGGGCGGGGCTCATGGTGGTCCCGGTGCTGCTCGGCGGAGACGCCGCGCCGTCGCACGCCCACCATCATGTGGCGCAGGCGGCGCTCCTCGCCTCACCCGCGCACGATGCGCTGCTTGCGACGGTCATCCACACCGCCGGCTACCTCGTTGTCACCGGGCTCGTCGCTGTCGTGGTGTACCACAAGCTCGGGTTGCGGCTCCTCCGCACGGCGTGGGTGAACCTCGACCTGCTCTGGGCGGGGGCGCTCGTAGTCGCGGCAGTGGCTGTGGTGTGGTGAGGCTGGTTTGTGCTGTTCACCGCAGAGACGCGGAGACGCGGAGGGCCGCAGAGGAACTGCTCGATGATGGTGGACTCACCGGAAGGTGA
>JBGAOL010000126.1:0-10448 GCA_044221825.1 Gemmatimonadales bacterium | reverse complement strand
GAGACCGGCTCGGCCATCACCTGGAAGTACCCGAGCGTCATCCTCCAGGGCGACCGCTCGGTGGGCGAGTTCTACAGCGTGGCGGTGGTCAACGGCCGCCAGCAGGCCGACACCGGCACCAAGATGATCCACGTCGGGAAGGACACCCGGAGCACCATCGTCTCCAAGGGCATCTCGGCGGGGCAGGGCAACAACAGCTACCGCGGGCTGGTGAAGGTGCTGCCGCGCGCCACCAACGCGCGCAACTACACCCAGTGCGACTCGATGCTCATCGGGAACCGCTGCGGGGCGCACACCTTCCCGTACATCGACGTGCAGAACCCGACGGGCGCCGTGGAACACGAGGCCTCGACGTCGAAGATCGGCGAGGACCAGATCTTCTACCTGAAGCAGCGCGGGCTCAACACCGAGAACGCCATCAGCATGATCGTGAACGGCTTCTGCAAGGAAGTCTTCAAGGAGCTGCCGATGGAGTTCGCCGTCGAGGCGCAGAAGCTCCTCGGCGTGAGCCTCGAGGGCTCCGTCGGCTAACTGGGATCAACCATTCCGCATCGTAAGCGCGGCCTAGAGGCCGCGCCTTCAACGGGGGAAGCACGTGCTGGAGATCAAGAACCTGCAGGCCAAGGTCGGCGACAAGCAGATCCTGAACGGCATCAGCCTCACCATCAACGCCGGTGAGGTGCACGCCATCATGGGCCCCAACGGCTCCGGCAAGAGCACGCTGGCCCAGGTGCTGGCCGGCCACCCGGCGTACGAGGTGACGGGCGGCGAGGTCCGCTTCGAGGGCCAGGACCTGCTCGACATGGAGCCCGAGGAGCGCGCACAGGCGGGCGTCTTCCTGGCCTTCCAGTACCCGGTCGAGATCGCCGGCGTCTCCAACGCCTACTTCCTGCGCGCGGCCTACAACGAGATCCAGAAGGCGCGCGGCAAGGAGGAGATGGACCCGATCGACTTCCTCGACCTGGTCGAGGAGAAGCTCAAGCTGGTGGAGTGGGGCCCCGAGATCATGTCGCGGGCCGTCAACCACGGCTTCTCGGGCGGCGAGAAGAAGCGGAACGAGATCCTGCAGATGGCCGTGCTCGAGCCCAAGCTCGCGATCCTCGACGAGACCGACAGCGGCCTCGACATCGACGCGCTCCGCATCGTGGCCAACGGCGTCAACAAGCTGCGCCGGCCCGACAACGCCACCATCGTGGTGACGCACTACCAGCGGCTGCTCAACTACATCGTGCCCGATTACGTGCACGTGCTGGCCGGCGGCCGGATCGTCAAGTCTGGCGGCAAGGAGCTGGCGCTCGAGCTCGAGGCCAAGGGCTACGAGTGGCTGACCGAGGAGGCGGTGACGGCGTGACGACCACCTTCCTCAAGGACATCGAGACCGTCGCCCGGAACGGCGGCGCCAAGGCGCCGTGGCTCGAGGCGCTCCGGCGCCAGGGGGCCGAGCGGTTTGCGGCCACGGGCTTCCCGACGTCGCGCGACGAGGACTGGCGCTTCAACACCCTGGCGCCCCTCACCCAGGCCGAGTTCCAGCTGGCGCCGGCAGACGTGAGCGGCGTGACCGCCGCCGACCTGGCGCCGTTCCTCTACGCCATCCCCGGCGTGCGGACCCTGGTGTTCGTGAACGGGCGCTACGCTCCGGCGCTCTCGAGTCCCGGGGAGGTCCCCGCCGGCGTCACCGTGCGGAACCTGGCCGCCGCCCTCGGCGCCCAGCACCCGGTGCTCGAGGCGCACCTTGGCCGCTATGCCGAGCCGGCGAAGGGCGGCTTCACGGCGCTCAACACCGCGTTCGTGAAGGACGGGCTCTTCGTCCACGTGGAGAAGAACGTGGATGCGGGGGCGCCGATCCACGCGGTGTTCGTGTCGGACGGGAAGGTGGGGAACGCGGCGAGTCACCCGCGGAGTCTCATCGTGGTGGAGCGGGGCGCGCGGGTGGCGGTGCTCGAGAGCTACGTCGGTCCGGCCGGCGGCGCCTACTTCACCAACGCCGTCACCGAGGCCGTGGTGGGGGACAACGCGCAGCTCGAACACCTGAAGATCCAGCGCGAGAGCGAGCAGGCGTCGCACGTGGGCACCACCCACATCCACCAGGGCCGCGACAGCCGCGCCACCTCCTTCTCCATCAGCTTTGGCGCCGCGTTTGGCCGCAACAACCTGGACATCAACCTCGATGGCGAGAACATCGAGTCGCAGATGCTCGGGCTGTACATGGGCCGGGGCCGGCAGGAGCTCGACAACCACACCAACCTCCTGCACGCGCACCCCAACTGCGGCACCCGCGAGGTCTACAAGGGCATCCTCGACGACCGGGCGCACGGGATCTTCAACGGCAAGATCTACGTCACCCCGATCGCGCAGAAGACCGACGCCAAGCAGACCAACCGGGCGCTGCTGCTGTCCGACACCGCGCGGATCGACACCAAGCCGCAGCTCGAGATCTTCGCCGACGACGTGAAGTGCACCCACGGCGCCACCGTGGGCAACCTCGACCAGCTGGCGGGCTTCTACCTCAAGAGCCGCGGCATCGGCGGCGCCCTTGGCCGGAAGATCCTGGTCTATGCCTTCGCGGCCGAGATCCTCGAGGAGATTCCGTACGAGAGCGTGCGCCAGGGCCTCGAAGCGCTGGTGATGGCGCGCCTGGACGAGCGGGCCGAGGGATGAGCGCCCCGGGCACGCGTGCCGAGGTGGTGACGCCGGCCCCGGTGGGGTTCGACGTCGCGCGCCTGCGGCACGAGTTCCCGATCCTCCGGAGCCAGGTCAACGGGCATCCGCTCGTCTACCTCGACAACGCGGCCACCGCCCAGAAGCCCCGGAGCGTGGTCGAGGCCGAGGCCGACTTCACGCTCCTCGGCAACGCCAACGTGCATCGCGGCGTCCACACGCTGAGCCAGCGCGCCACGCAGGCCTACGACGACGCGCGCGCCACGCTCGCCCGGTTCATCAACGCCCCGGACGCTGCCGAGCTGATCTTCACCGCCGGCACCACCGCGTCGCTCAACCTCGTGGCCCAGAGCTACGGCCGCACCGTGCTCACCCCGGGCGACGAGATCCTGCTCACCGAGATGGAGCACCACTCCAACATCGTGCCGTGGCAGTTGCTGGCCGGGCAGGTGGGAGCCGTGGTGCGCGCCATTCCGGTGACGGACGAGGGCGCGCTCGACATGGCGGCGGCGGCGCGCCTGATCGGCCCACGGACGCGGATCGTGGCGGTGGCGCACGTCTCCAACGTGCTCGGCACCGTGAACCCGGTGGCGGAGCTGGCGCACCTCGCGCACGCCGCCGGCGCCGTGGTGGTGGTCGGATGGCCCGGTGGTACCCTGCCGGTGGACGTGCAGGCCATCGGTGCCGACTTCTATGTGGCCAGCGGCCACAAGATGTATGGCCCCACCGGCGTCGGCTTTCTCTGGGGCCGGCGCGCGCTGCTCGACGCCATGCCACCCTGGCTCGGCGGCGGCGGGATGATCCAGCAGGTGAGCTTCGACGGCACCACCTACGCGCCGGTGCCCGCGCGCTTCGAGGCCGGGACACCGCCCATCTCCCAGGCCATCGGCATGGCCGCGGCCGCGCGCTGGATCAAGGCGCTCCCGTGGGCCGAGGTGGAGGCGCACGAGCGGGACCTGCTCGACTACGCGACCGCCCTGGTGAGCCGGGTGCCCGGTGTCCGCCTGGTGGGGACGGCGCCGGGGAAGGTCAGCGTGCTCTCGTTTGTGCTGGATGGGATCCATCCGCACGATGTGGGCACCGTGCTGGACACCCGCGGCGTGGCCGTGCGTGCCAGCCACCACTGCGCCCAGCCGCTCATGCGCCGGCTCAAGACGCCGGGCACCGTGCGCGCCTCGTTTGCCGCCTACAACACCCGGGCCGAGGCCGAGGCGCTGGCCGAGGGGTTGCACGAGGTGCGGCGGGTGTTCGGCTGATGAGCAGCGCGAGCGAGCTCTACCAGAGCATCATCCTCGACCACAACCGGTCGCCGCGGAACTTCCGCGAGATCCCGGACGCATCCCGCTCCGCCGAGGGGTACAACCCCCTCTGCGGCGACCAGCTGCGCGTCTGGCTCAAGGTCGAGGACGACAAGATCGCCGACGTGAGCTTCCAGGGCTCGGGCTGCGCCATCTCCAAGGCCTCGGCCTCCCTGCTGAACGACAGTGGTGAAAGGGCAGACCCCGGCGAGGGCCGCGAAGATCTTCGAGAGCTTCCACCGCATGGTCACCGGCCAGGGCGGCCCGGCCGACGACCTGCCGGCCAAGCTCGCGGTGTTTGCGGGTGTGCGGGAATTTCCCGCCCGGGTCAAGTGCGCGTCGCTCGCGTGGCACGCGCTCAGGAACGCGCTGGAGCAGGCGGGCACCGACCAGGTGTCCACGGAGTAGCAACCAGGGAACCCTTATTTCGAAAGCGCGGCCCAGGGGCCGCGCCGTGGAGAATGCAGATGGCTTACGATCCCCGAATGGTCCAGCCCATGCGCGACGAGACCGTCCGCCTCGGCGCCCGGGAACTCACCACCGTGTCCGACGTCGACGCCGCCCTGGGCGACCAGCACGGCACCACGCTGGTCCTGGTGAACTCGGTCTGCGGCTGCGCCGCCGGCGGCGCGCGGCCGGCGCTGGCCATGGCGCTCAAGCACGAGCACAAGCCGCAGGACGTGGTGACGGTGTTTGCGGGCGTCGATCCCGAGGCCACCGCCCGCGCGCGGCAGTACTTCTCCGACTACGCGCCGAGCAGCCCGTCACTGGCGCTGTTCCGCGATGGCGAGGTGGTGCACTTCGTCCACCGGCACCAGATCGAGGGGCGGCACCCGCTCGAGATCGCCAAGGACCTGAAGGCGGCGTTCGACAAGTACTGCGCGCCGAGCTCGGTGTGAGCGGCCACGTTTTCCATCCTGGCCACGCGGAGCTCCACGGCATCACCGGCCGTCGTCGAGACCCTGGGCGACGCGCTCTACGTGGGCCGCTACCACGAGGAGACCCCCAAGGGCCTCCTCCTCCACGACGTGGCCGAGCACCGCCCCGACGGGGACAAGCTGACGCGACGAGTTCATCAAGCGCACGCTCAAGTTCGGGGTGCGGGCGGAGCACCGGAACTTCGTGCTGCCCACCGACCAGGTGCGGAAGGATCTCCAAGCTCGTGGGAGTGGGAGAGCCGCTGACGAGAGGGGCCGGCCCACTGGTCGGCCCCCCCAGTCGTCGGAAGGCGGAGCCTGTACAGCGGCCTACGATGAGGAAGCCGCCCCAGCGGGGCGGCCCTTCGGACTTTCAGGGCCAGACTTGCTCCCCCGTCAACTCGTCCACCAGCGTGATGGCATCCACGGGGCAGGCGCGCGCTGCGTCGAGGATGCGCTTGTCCTTGGCGCCCTCCGGGTCGATCACGACGCAGAGTTCCTCGTCGTCCAGCTCGAAGACCTGGGGCGCCAGCGACACGCATTCCGCGTTGCTCTCGCACAGTTCGCGATCGACGGTGATCTTGTAGGGCATGGGGAGGGGGGTCGGGGGTTCGGATGCCCCCCATTTTCGACAGCGGGCCCGCTGGAGGCAAGACAAGCATCCTTTACACCCCGTCCACGCCGGGATAGGTTCGGGCTCCCGCCCTCCCGGAGCCCTTCCGTTGCCCTCCCGGCTGCCCGTCGGCTCCTCTCTCCCATGAAGACCCGGCTCCCGGAGCTCCGCGCCGAGCGGGGCTGGTCCCAGGGTCTCATGGCCGAACGGCTGGGGGTGTCCCGCCAGACGGTCAACGCCATCGAGACCGGGCGGTACGACCCGAGCCTCCCCCTGGCCTTCGCCATCGCCCGGCTGTTCAACCGGCGGATCGAGGACATCTTTCAGCCTGAGCGGTAGCGTTGCAGGTCGGAAACAATCCCGGCCTCTGGGCGTAGGTCGCGCCAACCCCCATCCCAACCAGGAATCGCCCATGGCGTCCCCGGTCATCACCGTCGATCGCGTCACCAAGCGATACGCCGGCCACACCGCCGTCCGGAGCCTCTCCCTCGAGGTGCCGGGCGGGGTGATCTTCGGCCTCCTCGGTCCCAATGGGGCCGGGAAGACCACCACCATCCGCATGCTGCTCAACATCATCACCCCGGACGAGGGCCGGGTGGTGCTGTTCGGCCGGGAAGGGACGGGGCGGGAGCTCTCGTCGCGGATCGGCTACCTGCCCGAGGAGCGCGGGCTCTATCCCAAGATGAAGGTCGTCGAGCAGCTGGCCTTTCTGGCCGAGGCCAAGGGCATCTCGCGCTGGGATGCCCGCAAGCGCGCCAAGGCGTGGCTCGAGCGCCTCGGTCTGGCGGACTGGGGCGAGCGGAAGGTGTCCGACCTCTCCAAGGGCATGCAGCAGAAGGTCCAGTTTGCCGGCGCTCTGCAGCACGATCCCGAGCTCGTGATCCTCGACGAGCCCTTCAGCGGCCTCGATCCCGTCAACAGCCAGGTCATGAGGGACGTGGTGGTGGAGGTGGCGCGGAGCGGACGGACCGTCCTCTTCTCGACCCACATCATGGAGCAGGCCGAGAAGATGTGCGATCGCATCGCCATCATCGCGCGGGGGGAGAAGGTGGTGGACGGGCCGCTGTCGCAGGTGAAGCGGGAGTTCGGGCAGAGCCATGTGGCGCTGGCCTTCTCGAGCGGGGCCCAGGCGGCCCACGCCATCCTCGGCGACCGCACCCTCGTGGCCCACGCCGACGACTACGGCGCCAGCGCCGAGATCCAGCTGGCCGACGGCGCCGGGCCCGACCAGCTCCTGCGGGCCCTGGTGGGCGCCGGCGTGGGGCTCAGCCGCTTCGAGGTGGTGGAGCCGTCCCTGCAGTCAATCTTCATCGCCAAGGTCGGCGCCGAAGCTGCCCGGCCGGCGGCGCGGCAGGAGGCCTGAGATGGACAAGGTCTTTGCAGTCATCCGGCGTGAGTTCCTCGAGCGGGTGCGGACCCGGGCTTTCCTCATTGGCACCCTGCTCGTCCCGCTCATGATGTTCGGCTTCGGGATCCTGCCGAGCATCCTGCTGAGGAAGGACAGCCGGACCCGCACCGTCGTGGTGCTCGACGCCACCAGCGACGGCACCGGCACCGCCGTCCGCGACGCGCTCGACTCCCTCCGCCTCAACACCGGCGACGGCGAGACGCGCCGCTACGCGCTCACCCTGCTGCCGGCCGGCGACCGGGTGGATGCGCTCCGGGATTCGCTCATCACCCAGATCGGCACGGCCCCCGCAGGCAGCGTGGGGCTCGATGGGTTCCTGGTGGTGACCGATTCCGGCGTGGCCACCGGCAAGGTGAGCTACTACGGCCTCAACGTGGCCAGCATCCGCGACATGCAGTCCCTGGAGCGCACCCTCGAGCCGGTGCTCCGCGAGCGGCGCCTGCAGCGCGTCGGCGCCGACGCGGCCACCATCGCCGCCAGCGCCATCCAGCTCGACATCAAGACCAGCAAGGTCACCCAGGGCAAGCTCACCGGCGAGAGCGGGGAGAGCTCCTTCATGCTGGCTTACATCACCTCGTTCATCATGTACTTCTCGCTCATCATGTACGGCATCCAGGTGATGGGGGCGGTGCTCGAGGAGAAGTCCAACCGCATCGTCGAGGTGCTGGTCTCGAGCATCACGCCCTTCCAGCTGCTGCTCGGCAAGGTCGTCGGCGTGGCCGCCGCAGGGTTGCTGCAGCTCGGCATCTGGGGTGGGGCCAGCTTCTACATCTCGAGTTACCTGGCCCGGCGCTCAGGCGCCGCCGCGGCCGCCGGCCAGGCCGCCGCCGAGGGCGCGAGCCAGGGCTTCTCCATGCCCAACATCTCGGTGGAACTCATCGCCGTGATTCTGGTGTTCTTCCTGCTCGGCTTCCTGCTCTACTCGGCGCTGTACGCCGCGGTGGGAGCCATGTGCACCACGCAGCAGGAGACCCAGCAGGCGGCGCAGCCGGTCACCATCATCCTGGCGCTGGCGTTCATCATGGTCTTCTCCATGATCAACGACCCGTCCAGCACCCTGGCCAAGAGCCTGAGCTTCGTGCCGTTCTTTGCACCCATGGTGATCCCCGTGCGCTTTGCCCTCTCGCCGCTGCCGCTGAGCGAGGTGCTCGGCGCGGCCGTGGCCACGGCGGCGGGGGTGGTGGCCGTGGTCTGGCTGGCTGGCCGAATCTACCGCGTCGGCATCCTTTCCTATGGCAAGCGGCCCACGCTCGCGGAGATGTGGCGCTGGGTGCGGACCGGCTGACCGCGCCACGCACCGGGTACCACGCCAATGGGGCGGCCGCGAGGCCGCCCCATTGTTCATTCCGCCGTCGGACCCTCAGGGGAGGCGGAGCGTGCCGTCGATCATCCGCCGCGCTGATCCCGCCAGCCGCGCCGCGCGCACCCGCCGTCCCGCCACGTCTGCCTCGATGATGAGCCGGCTTGGCCGCCCCATCTCGACGCCCTGATCCACCACCCAGCGGTGGGTCCCGTCTCCCGGGCGGTCCTGATCCACCAGGTAGCCGATGAGATCGAGGGCCGCGGCCCCCGTCGCCGGATCCTCCGGGATCCCGAGCGCCGGCCCGAACATCCTGGCGCGAATCCGCGCCGAGTCCGGTCCGGTGCCTCGGACCACCAGGTAGAGCGACGGGGCCCAGAAGTTTGCGAGGTGCTCTTTCCAACTCCCCAGATCGAGGCGGGCACGGGCTAGAGCGACCTCGTCGCGCAGCGGGACGATCACGTATGGCCAGCCCGCCGAGTACGCCCGTGGTCCGAGCCCGGTGGTCACGATCGCCTCCCGCGACAGGCCGAGCATGTGCGCCAGCACCCCCGCCTCGGGGGGTGGCGGCCCGGACTCCGGCGACTTGGCCGCGGTGAGCATCGCGGAGAGGGTGTCATCCGGGGCCCGGCGCACCGTCAGCGGCACCCGGCCCACCTGTTCCTCGAGCGCAAAGCTCAGCGTAGAGCCCTCACCCGGGACGAAGCCGAGGTCCGCGAGCAGTATGGCGGTCCCTATGGTGGGGTGACCGGCGAAGGGTAGCTCCACGGCCGGCGTGAAGATGCGGAGACGTCGTAGCGCGGTCCGCGGGTCAGTCGGCGGTAGCACGAAGACCGTCTCGGAGAGCCCGAGCTCGCCGGCGATCCGCTGCATGGTCGGGGCGTCGAGGTGGTCGGCGTCGAGGACCACCGCCAGCGGGTTGCCCCCGAGCGGCTCGCTGGTGAAGACGTCGAGCGTGTGAATGGGGTAGGGCATGGTGACGCGTCTCCTGGTCGGTGATCCCTCGAGGTCTATGCCCCGCCGCGGCTCCCCGTTCCTGCCGCCCTGTCCTCCCTCCGTCGCCGATCCTAGCTTTCCCGGCATGGACCGGTTCGACGTGATCGTGATCGGCGGGGGCCACGCCGGGGCCGAGGCGGCCCGGGCGGCCGCTCGGCGCGGGGTGCGCGTGGCGCTGCTCACGCAGCGGCTCGACACCATCGGGCAGATGAGCTGCAATCCCGCCATCGGGGGCATCGCCAAGGGCACGGTAGTGCGGGAGGTGGACGCCCTCGGCGGGCTGATGGGTCGGGCCACTGACCGGGCCTCGACGCATTTCCGGATGCTCAACCGCTCCAAGGGGCCGGCCGTCTGGTCGCCCCGGGCGCAGTGCGACCGGGCACGCTACCGGCTCGCGGTGCAGGGGCTGCTGGCGCGCGAAGCCCGGCTCACGCTCCTCGAGGGAACCGTGGCGCGCCTGACAATTCGCGGCGGTGCCGTGGCGGGCGTGGAAACCAGTGACGGCCGGCGCCTGGCCGCCCGTGCCGTGGTGCTGACGGCTGGGACCTTCCTGCGCGGGGTCATCCATCGTGGGCTCACCGAGCGGATTCCCGCCGGCAGGGTGGGAGAAGCCCCAGCCGATGAGATATCCCAAGAGCTTCTGTCACAAGGACTTACAGTAGAACGATTCAAGACAGGCACCCCGCCACGGATTGATGGTCGGAGTGTTAACTACGCCGAGCTCCAGCGGCAGGACAGCGAGGAACAGGAATACTGGTTCTCCTTCCACGAGCGCGCCGAGCGACTGCCTCGACAGGCCTGCTGGCTGACGTGGGCGGGGGCCGAGGTGCGGGAGATCATCGAGCGGCACCTCGCCGAATCGTCGCTCTACGGCGGGGCAATCAGTTCGCGGGGGCCGAGGTATTGCCCGTCCATCGAGGACAAGATCGTGAAGTTCGCTGGGGCGGAGCGCCACCAGGTGTTTCTCGAGCCGGAGGGCCTGGAAACGGACGAGCTGTACGTGAATGGGGTCTCGACAAGCCTGCCGGCCGAGATCCAGCTCCAGCTCCTCCGGGCGATCCCTGGCCTCGAGCGCGTTGAGATGACGAAGCCGGGCTACGCCATCGAATACGACTACTTCCCGCCGACCCAGCTCGCCCCGAACCTCGAGAGCCGGGCAATCCGTGGGCTGTTCCTGGCCGGCCAGGTGAACGGGACCACGGGGTACGAGGAGGCGGCAGGCCAGGGCATCGTGGCAGGGATCAACTCGGCGCAGGCG
>JBGAOL010000125.1:0-10038 GCA_044221825.1 Gemmatimonadales bacterium | reverse complement strand
GTCGAGGGAGGAGCGCCGGGCCCAGACGGTGAGCGCGTCCACCTGCCGGCGGAAGCGGGCCACTTCCTCTGCCCACGCCGCCTCGCTGGGCGGGGCCGGGGTGGGCGGCCAGCTCTCGGCGGCGTGCTCCGGGTAGGGCACCTCCGGCCCCTCGAGCGAGCGCAGCTCGTACTCCATCCAGTAGTTCATGTGCCAGGCCAGCTCCCAGATGGTGTGCTCGGCCTCGACGCAGCGGCGGCCGGCAAGGGCCGCGTCGATGCCTTCGAGGCACGCCACCGGGTCCACGTGGGCGCCGCGGCCGCGCAGGAGGTCGGAGAGGGGGCGGTTGGGCATCGGTCAGCCTTCCTGGCCGGCGGCCACGGCGGCGATGGTCGTCTCACGGGTCAGGTCCGGCGGGGCCCCCCACAGCGCCAGCGCCGAGGCTTCGAGCGCGGTCAGTTCCAGGTCCTCGAGCGCCTCCAGGTCGAAGGCGAGGGGGTCGAGGGCATGATACCCCGGAAACTGCTCCTGGATCGGGCAGGCGTTCTCCAGCACGTCCCCGCCGGCGGTGAGCATGGGCAGGCCGATGAGGCGGCAGACCAGCGGCCGGTGGGCGTAGACCCGGCACTGGCCGGCGTCGTCCAGGAGAGGGCAGGGTTCGGTCGCCAGCGAGTCGGCGAGCCGGTCAAAGCCCTCGTCGCCCAGGGCCGAGACGTCCCACGGGGGCCCCCACTGGGGAGCCACGGCGCGCATCCGGGCCAGGAGGCGCTCGCCCCGTTCCCGCACGTGAGTACGCACGGCGGGGTCCAGTGTGCTCAGTCCCTCCCGGAGCAGGAGCGTATCGGCGGGCGAGATGTCGAAGGGGCCGTGGCAGCAGGCGCTGCAGCCGGCCCGGCAGGGGATGACGCCCGGGTGCCGGGCCTCCGCGGCGACAAACCACCGGTCGAGGCGGGTGAGCGCCTCCTGCCAGGCGGCCGCCGCGGGATGCATGGCGCTTACCGCCGCAGCGCGGCCACGGCGAGGCAGGTCCACCCGGCCAGGAAGGCCACGCCGCCGAAGGGGGTGATGATGCCGAGCCGGCTCACGCCCGAGAGGGTCAGGGCGTAGAGGCTGCCGGAGAAGAGGAGGGTGCCGAGCAGGAACAGCCAGCCGGCCCAGACGGCGGGCCGGGTGCTCCCGTCGGCACCGGCCAGGGCGGCGGCGGCCAGCAGGGCGAGCGCGTGGTACATCTGGTAGCGGGCGGCGGTCTCGAAGACGGCGAGCATCTCGGGGGTGAGGCGCGCGCGGAGGGCGTGGGCGCCGAAGGCGCCGGCCGCCACGGCCAGGCCGCCCGAGAGGGCGCCGAGGAAGGCGAAGGTGCGAAGCATGAGGTGCCCTGCGAGCCTGCGGCTTGGGGAACGGCGGGCGGGCGCCGGGCGGCGCCCGCCGTCCGGCGGTCAGTCGTCCTTCTGTTCGGTGACGCCCTCGAAGGCCACGCCCATGGCGTGATACCCGTTGTCCACGTAGATGGTGGCCCCGGTGATGGCGCTGGCGAGCGGCGAGGCGAGGAACGCCGCGGTGGCACCCACCTCGCGCGCCTCGAGGTCCTCGCGCAGCATGGCGTTGGCCTTGGCGTAGCGCATCATGGCGTCGATGAAGCCGATGGCCGTGGCCGCGCGCGAGGCGTAGGGGCCGGCGCTGATGGTGTTGATGCGGAGCCCGTGCTTGGTGCCGACCTCGTAGGCCAGCGTCCGCGTGTCGCTCTCCAGGGCCGCCTTGGCGCTCGACATGCCGCCGCCGTAGCCGGGCACGGCGCGCTCGCTGGCCATGAAGGTGATGGACTGGAAGTTCCCGCCGGGCCGCATGAGCGGCGTGAAGGTACGCACCATGGAGATGAGGCTGTAGGCGCTCACGCTCAGGGCGGAGAGGTAGCCGGCGCGGCTGGTCTCGAGCAGCGGCTTCTTGACCTCGGGCCCGTTGGCCAGCGAGTGGATGACGATGTCGAGCGGCTGCGGGCCGAAGTCGGCCTCGAGCTGGCGGGCCACGCCCTCGATGGTGAAGTCGCCCCGCTCCTTGTAGCGCTTGCTGTCGCGGATCTCGGCCGGGACGTCGGCGAGGGCATCGTAGGCGGCGTCGAAGGCGTAGATCTTCTCGAATGCCATCCGGGAGCCGTCGGGCAGCGTGAGCGACTCGTCCATCTTCCCGCGCTCGAGCAGGTTCAGGAAGATGTTCATGGCCGGCGGCCAGGTGCCGACGCAGACGGAGGCACCGGCCTCCGCGAGCGCCTTGGCGATGGCAAAGCCGAAGCCGCCGTCATCGGCGACGCCGGCCACGAAGGCACGCTTTCCTGTGAGGTCGATCGCGAGCATGGCCCGGGGGGTTGGGGTCGGGGAAAAGTACCGGCCCCGGGGGCAACGCGACAGGCGGGGCGGCCCCGGGCGCCGCCCCGGGTGGGGTCAGGGCGCGCGCGGGGCGGCCGGCCCGCTGGCCACCTCCACGTAGGCGGCGAGGAGGGCGGAGGCAACGCGACAGGCGGGGCGGCCCCGGGGGCCGCCCCGGGTGGGGTCAGGGCGCGCGGGGGGCCGCCGGCCCGCTGGCCACCTCCACATAGGCGGCCAGGAGGGCGGACCGGAAGTCGCTCGGGGGGCGCTGGGAGAGGGGGGCCAGCTTCTGGAAGGCCTCGCGGGCGGCGGCGGTGTTCCCGGTGGCCAGGAAGGCCATCACCGCCCCCTCCCGCAGCTCGTCGGGGAGGAGCCAGCTCCGGCCGGCGAGCGCCTCGCCGATGAGCGGCGCGGCGGCCCGGGCGGCCTGGGGCCAGTTCCAGCCCAGCGTCCCCTCGCGGAACTCCACCACGGCGCGCGCGGCGGGCGGGGCGCCGGTGCGGTCCAGGAAGCGGTAGAGCTCCTGGTAGAACGCGGGGTCGGCGTAGCCGCGGGTGCCGCCGAAGCGGTCGCGCTCGATGTCGCCCATGCGCTGGAGCCAGACGCGCCAGTTGCTCGGCGCGGTGCCGCTCGCGAGCTCGGTGCGCCAGGCCCGGTCGCGGTAGAGCGCGATGCCGGTGCGGTCGTCGCCGAGGGGCTGGTCGGCGGGGGGCTGCGCAGCGGGGCTCCGGAGCAGCGCGCCGAGGCTCAGCTGGAAGACGCGCGGAATGTCGGGCGCGGGCGCCGCCGTGAAGCTGGCGGGGCCGATGCGGCGGCCGCCGACGGGACCGGTGAGGTCGAAGCGCTCGCCCGAGAGGCCGTAGATGCCGCTGGCCTGCTGGCCCATGTAGCGGCTCACCTCCGCGCCGTTGTCGAGGTGCGGGAAGAAGTCGGAGTTGGGCGTGGGGAAGCGGTCGATGAGCGGCCCCAGGGTCCTCCGGTTGCCCAGCCAGAGCGCGTCGAGTGCCTCGGGGGTGAAGGGAATCTGGTGGCAGAAGTCCTGCCGGATCCCGGGGAGCTGGAAGATGCCCCAGTCAGGCGCGGGCACCCGGTCGCCGTTGGTGGCCAGCACCAGCATGTCGGTGGCGGCCGGCATGTACACCTCGTAGTCCTTGAACTCGGCGTGGAGCGCCGCGAGCACGGTCATCACGAGGCGGTCGTTGATGTCGTAGATGTGGATCCACTGGGCAAAGACGCCGCCCGGCGCCAGGTACTGGTTGACGCGGCGGTAGAACTCCTGGGTGAAGAGGCCGGAGACGCCGCTCACCCAGGGCTGCGACGGCTCGGAGAAGATGTAGTCGTACTTCCGGCCCGCGGCGGCGAAGTAGCTCTTGGCGTCGTCGATGACGAAGTGGGAGCGGGGGTCGTCGAAGACGCGCCCGTTGGCCGGGTAGAAGCCGGCCTTCGACGCGGCGAGCATGGCCGGCTCGATCTCGATGGTGTAGAGCGCCTCGAGCGTGGGGCTCCCCAGGAGGAGGTGGCTCGACATGCCCGTGCCCTGGCCGATGACGGCGCCGACCCTGGCCTGGGGCGCGTGCGCCAGGGTGAGGAGGGCCGCCAGCGACATCGTCGCCGCGTCGCCCCGCAGGGGCTGGAGCGCGGTGGTGTCGGTGCAGGGGGTGCGCCAGTAGGCGGGGAGCCCGCCATCCGACTTGCCGTTGGTGGCGATGAACGTCAGCCCGTTGTCCCGGATGTGCTCCGCCGAGACGGTGGCGGTGCGGCCGTCGGCGTAGAAGAGGACGTCGCGGCTGCCGGGCGGCGGCAGCACGCCGAAGCGGAAGACGCCGGAGAGCATGCGGCGCTGGTCGAAGCTNTCGTCGAAGACGCGCCCGTTGGCCGGGTAGAAGCCGGCCTTCGAGGCGGCGAGCATGGCCGGCTCGATCTCGATGGTGTAGAGCGCCTCGAGCGTGGGGCTCCCCAGGAGGAGGTGGCTCGACATCCCGGTGCCCTGGCCGATGACGGCGCCGACCCTGGCCTGGGGCGCGTGCGCCAGGGTGAGGAGGGCCGCCAGCGACATCGTCGCCGCGTCGCCCCGGAGGGGCTGGAGCGCGGTGGAGTCGGTGCAGGGGGTGCGCCAGTAGGCGGGGAGCCCGCCATCCGACTTGCCGTTGGTGGCGATGAACGTGAGGCCGTTGTCCCGGATGTGCTCGGCCGAGACGGTGGCGGTGCGGCCGTCGGCGTAGAAGAGCACGTCGCGGCTGCCGGGCGGCGGCAGCACGCCGAAGCGGAAGACGCCCGAGAGCATGCGGCGCTGGTCGAAGCCCGGGGTCACGGCGGCCACGATGGCCACCACGGCCACGGCGCCCGCGCCGATCATGGCCACCCGGCGCGCGGCCGGCGTGCCGGTGCGTCGCGCCCACCACCAGAGGATGGCCGCGCCGATGGCCATGTCGAGCACGGCGCCGATGGCCAGGAGCGCCTTGAGCCCCACGAGCGGCAGCAGCACCAGGGCCGCGAGCGCCACGCCGACGATGGAGCCCAGGGTGTTCCAGCCGTACACCTGGCCGATGGCGGCCTCACCGTTGCCGCGGGCCATGAGGGTGCGGGTGATGAGCGGCAGGGTGATGCCCGCGCAGAAGGTGGCGGGCAGCATCACCACCAGGCAGATGGCGTAGCGGGCCAGGTTGAAGCCGGTGTAGCCCGCCTCGGTCCGCGCGAAGGTCGCGAGGAGGGTGGCCATCCAGTCGAAGGCCGCGAAGTAGAGCGGCAGCGTGGCCAGCGCCAGGGCGCCCATCCAGAGCTGCACCACGCCGAGGGTGCGGAGCGGCTCCGCCAGGCGGTCGGCACGCGTGCGCACCCAGAACGACCCGAGCGCGAGCCCCAGGATGAACGCCGACAGCATGAGCTCGAAGGAGTGCGTGGCGCTCGAGAGCACCAGCGACAGCATCCGGATCCACGCGATCTCGTAGATGAAGCTGGCCACGGCCGTCCCGGCCGCCACCGCGAGGAGCAGGATCTCGAGGCTCGGCCCCACCTGCGCCACCCGGACCGAGCCGCGCGAGCGCTCGTCGGTGACGCGGGCGCCGGCCTGGTCCTCCGCGGGCACGTACTTGGACGCCACCACCGCGCCCACGGCCACCACGAAGTTGAGGATGGTGGCGGCGAGGATGGTGCCCGGCAGGCCCACCGCGTCCACCAGGTAGAAGCCGGCGATGAGCACGCCGATGGCGGCGCCGAAGCTGTTGGCAAAGTAGAGCACGGCCAGCGTGCGCCCCGGCGCCCGCGAGAGGCGGCGCAGCGCGCCGGCCGACATCAGCGGGAAGGTGGTGCCGAGCAGGATGGACTGCGGCAGGATGAGCAGCGCGGCGATGCCCCACTTGGCCAGCGTGAGGCTGCCCGAGCCCGCCAGGCTCGGGAACACCGAGGCGTAGGCCCAGTTGGTGACGCCGACGTAGATGTCCTGGAAGAAGAGCCCGATGAGGCCCACGAGGGCCTCCACCATGGCGTAGCCGAACAACGGCTCCTTGAGCCGGGTGCTCACCCGCCCGATGAGCATGGCGCCGATGGCCATGCCGCCCAGGAAGATCACCAGCACGATCACCTGGGCGTACGCATTGTGGCCCACGAAGAGGCCGAGGTAGCGCGACCAGACGGACTCGTAGAAGAGGCCGGCGGCGCCGGACAGGATGAACAGCAGGGTCAGGACGACCAGCATGCGGGGGCCCGGGCTTGGCTGGGGGATGGGGAATCGTAATAGGGCGTCCTGAGGGCCGCCTATGGGTGGCGCTCCCATGCGCGCGAGGCCGGGGGTCGGAGGCGGCGCGGCTAGTCCGCGCGGAGCACCTCGACCGGGGTGCGGCGGAACACGTCGAGGCTGTTCCAGAGGCCGGTGATCACCGTCAGCGCCACGAGCACGAGCGCCAGCACGCCGAAGCCGAGCCACGGCACGGTGAAGGGCAGCTCGAAGACCCACTTCATGATGGCCCAGCCCCCGGCGGCCGAGAGGCCGGTGGCCACCACCGCGGCGAGGATGCCGAGGGCGGCGTACTCGGTGACCATGACGCGCACCACCTGGCGCCGGGTGGCGCCGAGGGTCTTGAGCAGGGCGGCCTCGCGCATGCGCTGGAAGCGGCTGGTGGCGAGCGCCCCCACCAGCACCACCACGCCGGTGGCCAGGGAGAAGAACGCCATGAAGTTGATGGCCAGGGTGACGCTGTCCACGATGCGCTCGATGGTCTGCTGCACGCTCGTCAGGTCCACGCTGGTCACGTTGGGGTGCCGCTCGACCACGGCGCGCTGCACCCGGCCGATCTCCGCGGCGTCGCCGATCCGCGTGAGCAGCACGAAGCCCTGCGGCGCCTCCGCGAGCGGCCCCTCGGGGAAGACGGCGAAGAAGTTGGGCTCGAAGCGGGCCCAGTTCACCTCGCGCAGGTTCTTCACCACGGTGACCACCGGGACGCCCTGCACGTCCCAGGTCACCGTGTCGCGGATGGTGACCCCGAGGTCGCCCGCGATGCCGGTCTCGAGGGAGACGGGATAGGGCGGGGCGGCGCCGGCGCCGGGCTGCCACCAGTCGCCCACCACGAGCTTCTCGGAGCCGACGCTCGAGTCGCGGTAGGTGGAGCGGTACTCGCGGCGGAGGGCCCAGCGCTCGGGGCCCTGGCCCTCGCCGCCGCGCTCGCGGCGGCGGGGGCGGGCCTCCTCCCCGAGCGAGTCGCGCAGGGCCTCGAGCGAGTCGCTGGTGGCGATGAGCTGGCTCACCGGCCGGCCGTTGATGGCGCGGAGCCGCATCGGCACGATGGGCACCGCGGGCTGCACCGTGTGGCCGCGGTCCCGGAGCAGCTGCTCCACGTCGGCGCGCTGGTCGGGCTGGATGTCGAAGAGCACCAGGTTGGGGCGCCCCGCCCCGCCGTCGAGCGAGAGCTGGCGGAGGAGGTTGTGCTGCATGACGGCCAGCGCGCCTAACAAAAAAGCCCCGAAGCCGAGCGCCAGGACCACGGCCACCGTCTGGTTGGCGGGGCGGTACAGGTTGGCCAGGCCCTGGCGCGTGGTGTAGGGCAGCCGGTGCGGGAACCAGCGCCGGAGCGCGCGGGTGAGCGCCACCGCGGCGCCCCAGAGCACCAGGAGCGCCCCCGCCACGCCGGCGGCGAAGCCCGCGCCCTGCGCCAGGTCCCGCACCTGCAGCGCGGCCAGGCCCACCACGCTGAGCGCCAGCAGCGCCCGCGCCAGCCAGCTCCATCCGTCGAAGCCGCGGCGCGCCCCCTCATCCACGTCGCGCCGGAGCACCGCCAGCGGCGGCACCGCCCGCACCTGGAGCAGGGGCAGGAGCGCGAAGATCACCGCCACCCAGAGGCCCACGCCGAGGCCGGTGAGCACCGCGGCCAGCGAGGGCCGCACCTGCACGTCGAGCGGGATGAACGCCCCGAAGACCGCCGGCATCAGGAACTGGAGCCCGAGCCCGAGCAGCACCCCGAGGGCACTCCCCGCGAGCCCCATCACCGCCGCCTGCAGCAGGTAGATGCCGAACACCTGCCCGCTGGTGGCGCCGAGGCAGCGGAGCACCGCGATGCCGTCGCGCTTGCGGCGCAGGAACACCTGGACGGCGCTGCCCACGCCGATGCCGCCGAGGAGCAGCGCGATCAGCGCCACCAGCCCGAGGTAGCGGCCCAGCCGCTCCAGCGACTGCTGCAGGTCCTGCTCTTCCTCCGCGGCGGTACGGAAGCGGCCCCGCTCCTTGTTGACCTTGGGCCGCCAGGTGGCGGCGAAGTCCTTGGCGTCGAGCGTGTCCGCCACCTTGAGGTACCACTCGTGCTCGGCGCGCGCCCCGAAGCCGCCGAGGAGCTTGGTGTCGCCGAGCCGGGCGCCGGGGATGAACACCCGGGGCCCGAAGGCGCTCCGGATGCCCACGTCGCCCGGGAAGCTGGTGACGCTGCCGGCAATGACGAACCGCGCCTCCCCGAGCGCCATCGTGTCGCCCACCTCGGCGCCCATGGCGGTGAGGAACGAGGGATCGACGAGCGCCTCGCCGGCCTGGAGCCGGGGCCAGCGGTCGGCGGGCGCGGTGTGGACCACGCCGTAGAAGGGATACCCGCCCGCGATGGCGCTGACGCGCACCAGGCGGGCCCCGCTGGTGCGCGTCACGTAGGCCATGCCGGCGAAGCTCGTCACCTCGGCGTAGCCTGTGGGGCGGTCCACGCCGGCGGCGGTGGTGAGCGAGTCGAGCAGCGCCAGGAACCCCGGCGTGGGCTCGGCCCGGCTGCTGAGGGCAAAGTCGCCGCCGAGCAGCGAGCGGGACTGCTGCTCCACCGCCACCTGCAGGTTGTCGGTGAACGACTCGATGGCCACCAGCGCCCCGACGCCGATCGAGATGGCGGCCGTCAGGAGCAGCATCCGCCGCCCCGCGGCCCGCCCCTCGCGCCAGGCCATGCGGAGGATGAGGGAGAGCGACCTCATGCGGTGCGCGTGTCCTCGACCACCGCCCCGTCGGAGAGCCGGATGATGCGGCGCGCCTGGCGGGCCAGCTCCATGTCGTGCGTCACCAGCACCGTGGTGGTGCCGAGCTCGCGGTTGAGCCCGAACATGATCTCCACCACCCGGGCGCCGGTGGTGTGGTCCAGGTTCCCCGTCGGTTCGTCGGCGAAGAGGATCTTGGGGCGGTTGGAGAAGGCCCGGGCCAGCGCCACCCGCTGCTGCTCGCCCCCGGAGAGCTGGGCGGGGTAATGGTGCTCGCGCCCCGCCAGGCCCACGCGGCCGAGCAGCTCGGTGGCCCGCGCGCCGGCATCCTCGCCCCGGAGCTCGAGCGGCACCTGCACGTTCTCGCGCGCCGTCAGGGTGGGCAGCAGGTGGAACGACTGGAACACGAAGCCCACCCGCTCGGCGCGGAAGCGCGCCAGGCCGTCCTCGTCCAGCCGGGTGAGGTCCTGGCCGTCCACGATCAGGCGGCCGCCGTCGGGCCGGTCGAGGCCCGCCATGAGGCCGAGCAGCGTGGTCTTGCCGCTGCCGGAGGGTCCCACGATGGCCACGATGTCGCCCGCGGCAATGTCGAAGGTGATATCCTTCAGCACCTTGAGCGGACGGCCGCCGCTCAGGTACTCACGGCTCAGGGATTCGGCACGGATCATCGATGGAGAACCTTGGACAGTGGAACGGTTCCGAAGCGGTAGAACTATAGTCGGGGTTGCCGCCTGGCTGCTGGCCGGGTGCGGCGGGGGCGGCGACGCCCAGCCCGCGGCCGACAGCGCACCTCCGCCCGCGGCGTCCGGTGGCACGCCCGCCGTGCCCGCGCCGACGAGCCGGCCGGCCATCGTGTTTCTCGGCACCTCGCTCACGGCGGGGTACGGGCTCGATCCGGACAGCGCCTTCCCGGCCCTGGTGCAGCGGAAGCTCGACTCGGCAGGAATGAACTTCGAGGTGGTCAACGCGGGCGTGAGCGGCCAGACCTCGGCCGGGTCGCTCAGGCAGCTGGACTGGATCCTCAAGAGTCCGCCCGCCTACCTGATCATCGAGACGGGGGCCAACGACATGCTGCGCGGGCAGGACACCGATTCGCTGCGGGCCAACCTGCAGGTGATGATCGACCGGGTGCGGCAGCGCGCCCCCGCCACGCAGGTGCTCCTCTGCGCCATGGAGGCCATGCCCAACCTGGGCCAGCGGTACGTGCGGGACTTCCGCGCCGTCTACGCCGACCTTGCGAGGGCCAACGCGCTGCCGCTCCTGCCGT
>JBGAOL010000124.1:0-10123 GCA_044221825.1 Gemmatimonadales bacterium | reverse complement strand
AAGCCCGCGGCCTGCGCCGCCGTGGTGTCGGTGGAGAAGATGATCCAGACGTGATCGTTGGCGGGCACCGAATCGGTGCCGGTGCCGATGATGGCGTTGTGGTCGAGGTCGTGCCAGTCGGTCTCGCCGTCGCGGTAGATGTCGTTCTCGTAGGTGGGGCCCACCTGGCAGCTGCCGCCGGCGCTGGCCGACTGGAAGCGGATCACGTCCGACATGTGGATGGCGATGCAGGGATAGCTGCCGTCGGCCGGGGTGCCGGTGAAGAGGGTGTCGCCCTGGACGAAGTCGCGGTAGGTGAGGGTATTGCCGTGGTCCGCCACCTGGACCGCATTGCTGCAGTCGGTGTTGTGGGAGATGTACATGGCGTACATGCCCACCTCGAGCGAGGTCGGGTCGCCCACCACGACGGGCGGGGCGGCGGCGGGACCATTCACCACGGAGGGCGGCGCCGAGGCGGCGGAGCTCAGGATGGCGAGCGAGATGGTGCTCGGGCCGCTGGTGGTGCTGGAGCTGCTGCAGGCGGCGAGGGCCGCGAGGGCGGCCAGTGACACGAGGCGACGCATGGGGACCCCTCCCGGGGGACGGTGGATTTGCCTGAGTATCGGAATCAGGCAGGGAGGGGTTGAGCGGAAGTGCGGCGTTCGGGATTCTCCACGTCCGCCGGCGTTCGGGGACGTCATGGCCCCCCGCATGGTATGGGCCGGCTACAGCCGGCCCTCCTCAAACCAACCCGGACCAGCGTAATCGGAGAGGATTCTCGAATCTCGAAACAACGCGGAGTAATGGTGCGGGGAACAAGGAGGGCCGGCCATGGCCGGCCCTGTAGCGGGGGAGCGGGGGAGCGGGGGTCAGGGCTCGGCGAGTTCGCGGCCGTCGGCGCTGCCGAAGAGGGGGTGCAGGCTCACGGGCAGCCAGCGCGAGGCGATCTGGTGCCAGATCTCCCAGTCCGCGGTGATGCCGCCGCTCCGGATGGTGCTGAGGAACTCCTCGAGGGAGGAGAAGCTGAACTCGCTGTGTGCGGGGTTCCGCACCTTGATCTCGGCCACGCCCATGTCTCCAAAGCCGGGGTTGTCCCGATGGAAAAGCAACTTGCGGACCGCGGCGGCAACTCGTTGCCAGATCACAGCTTTGGAGCTGGCGGGGTGCGCCGCCCGGGGCGGGAAGTCGGGCAGGTTGCGGGGCCTATTCCGCGCCACAGGGGTGCGTCACCCGCGCCGTGGGCCGCGCGTCACTAGAGCAGCGCGGTCCACGACTCGATGATGCGCGCATCCTCGCGGCTCGCGGCGTACCGCAGCGCCACGCCCAGCACCATGGTGGCCAGCACCGAGATCAGGACGAGGCGGCGGCCCATGCGGCCTCCCGGGTGAGGGGTCGGGACGCGGCTGCCTGCTCGTAGCGGAAGCGCCCCACGTGCGCCTCGAGCTCGGCGGCCATCTCGGTGAGCGAATCGATGGCCGCCTGGCTCTCCTGGCTGGCCTGCCGGGAGCGCTCGGCCGCCTCGGCCACGTCGTGGATGACGCCGGCGATCTGCCCCACGCCCGCCGAGGCGCCGTGGATGCCGCGGTTCATCTCGGCGGTGGTGGCGGTCTGCTCCTCCACGGCGCCGGCGATGGAGGTCTGCAGCGCGCTGATCTTGCCGATGAGCGCGCTGATCTGCCCCAGCGCCGCCACGGCGCCCTGCGCATCGCCCTGGATGGCGGCCACGCGGGTGCCGATCTCCTCGGTGGCGCGGCCGGTTTCCTTGGCAAGCTCCTTCACCTCGTGCGCCACCACGGCGAAGCCCTTGCCGGCCTCGCCGGCGCGCGCGGCCTCGATGGTGGCGTTGAGCGCCAGCAGGTTGGTCTGCTGCGCGATGCCGCTGATCACCTTGATCACCTTGCCGATCTCGCTGCTCGAGCGATCGAGCCCGGCCACGGTCTGGTCGGCCGAGGCGGCGAGGCGGACCCCGTCCTCCGCCATGCGCGCGGCGTCGGTGGCGCTGCCGGCGATCTCCTTGATGGAGGCCCCCATCTCCTCCGCGCCCGCGGCGACGGCGGTGACGGTGGTTGAGACGCTGCCGCTCTTCTCCGCCACGCCGGCGGCCTCGGCGGCGGCGTGCTCGGCGCTCTGGTGCACCACGGCGCCGGCGGCGCGGAGCGCGGTGGCGGCCTGGCCCAGGCGGCCCGCGGTGGCGGCGATGGCGCGCATGCTGGCGGTGAGGTCGTCGGCCATGCGGTTCACGTCGCCGGCCAGGCGGGCGTGGTCGCCGGCGTAGTGGCCGCGCATGCGACGGGTGAGGTCGTGGTTGGCCACGGCCTCGAGCACCTCGGTGGCCTCGGCGAGGGGGCCGGCGGTGGCGTCGAGCAGGGCGTTGATGCCGGCCACCAGGGTGCGGAACTCGCCCTGGAAGGCGGCGGCGTCGCCCCGGGTGGCGAGGGTGCCGGCGGTGGCTGCGGCGGTGAGGCGGCGGACCTCGGCGGTGAGCGCGGTGATGGTCTGCTGCAGCGCCTGCACCGACGCGCTCAGGCGGTCGTTGGCGCCGCGAGCCACCACGGCTTCGGAGAAGTCCCCGGCGGCCAGGCGATCGGCGGCGGCGGCGAGGGTGCGCTCGGCGTCGAGGATGCGCTGGAAGGCGAGGCTCAGGCCGTCGTGCGGGCTCCGCGGGGTGATGGCCACCTGCAGGTCGCCGGTGGCGATGCGCTGGGCCGCCTCGGCGAGCGCCTTCTCCGCCGCGACGACGCGGGCCACGGAGACGCTGAGCGAATCGTCCGGCGAGCGCGGGGTGACGGTGACGGCGAGGTCGCCCTGGGCCAGGCGCGCCGCGGTGGCGGCCAGCTCGCGCTCGGTGCGGATGATGGCGTTCATGGCGCCGGTCAGGCGGTCGGTGTCGCTCCGGAGCTCGAGCTCCCGGCTCAGGTCGCCGGCGGCGATGCGGGTGGCGGCGTCGGCCGTGGTGCGCTCGGCGGCGAGGATGGCGGCGGCGGCGTGACCCAGGACGTCCTTGTCGCCGCGCGGGGTGACGGTGACGTCGAGGTCGCCGGTGGCGAGGGCCTGCACGGCATCGGCCAGCTCGCGCTCGGCCTCCACGGTGCGGTGGAGGGAGCGGGCCAGGCGGACGATCTCCGCGTCGCCCTCCTCGCTGATCTCCACCGAGAGATCGCCCTCGGCGAGGCGCTCGGCGGCACCGGCGAGGTCGTGGATGGGGCGCGCCACATCGTGCGCGGAGCGGCGCACGATGCGCAGCGTGATGACGAAGAGCCCGCCGCCGGTGGCCAGGAGCCCCAGGATGAGCCAGACCAGGGTGCCGCGCGCGGCGCTCCGCGCCTCGGTGAACTCCGCCTCCGGCGCCTCGGCGATCACCACCCAGTCCCACGGCTTGAAGTAGGTGGCGGCGGCAATCATGGGGATGCCGCCCTCGTCCTTGGGCGCGGTGAAGCGGTGGATGATGACCTCGCCCGCGGGGGCGCGGACGGCGGAGTCCAGGAGGGCGGTGTAGATGGACTTGCCGTCGGGGTCGGTGATGGCGAGGGCGTCCTGGCCGTTCTGCTTCCCTTCAGGGGAAATCGTGACCTTGCCGCGCTCCTTGCCGCTGCCGGTGAGCACGAGCACGTGCCCGGTGCGGCCGATGCGGGTGCCCTCGATGGAGTGGCGGAGGCTCGGGATGTTCTCCTGGCGCTCGCCCACGAAGAGCATGCCGATGACCTGGCCCTGGCGGTTGGTGATGGGCTCGTAGATGGTCTGGTACCAGGTGCCCACCACGTTGGCGCGGCCGGCGAACGTCTTGCCCTGCAGCACCTGCCGCACCACGGCGTTGGGGGTGCCGTCCTGCCCGGTGGCGGGGATGAAGGTGCCGATGGCGCGCTTCCCCTGGGCGTTGGTGACGGTGGTGGCGACGCGCAGCATGTCGCCCGCCGGGTTCATGCGCTGGAAGATGGTGATGTTGCCGCCGAGGAGGCCCATGGCCTCGTCGACGACGGGGGTGAAGCGGGTGATGTCGGTCTCCTGGCCGAGCCACTGGCCGCCCACCAGCATGGGGGGGAGGCGGACGGGGGTGACGGTGCCGGTCTCCTGGTTCTTCGCCTGCCAGGTGACGCTGCCGCCCCCGATGGCAAACCCGCCGCGGCGGCGGGCGATGTCGCGGGTGGCGTTGAGGCTGTTGGAGAGGAGGTGCTGGAGCGACTCGTACTGCGCGAGGAGCAGGGAGCTGACGCCGTGGGTGGTCTGGCCCAGGTGCTCGCGGGTCTCGGTGGCGAGGGTACCGGTGAGGCGGGTGTCGAGCCGCCACATGAGGAGGAGGGTGAGGACCAGCAGCACCAGCACGGGGCGCGCGGCGGCGTTGGCGCCGAGGTGCACCAGGCGCCGTTCGAGGGCCTGGGGGGCGCGCGCGTCGTGGTCAGGCATTGGGAGCCTCCGTCCGGGTGGGACCGCCACCGACACGACGTCCCGGGGCCGTGAGGACCCGGGACGCGTGGGGCCGTCGTCTGCCCAGCTATCGGCACCGGGACAGTCGGACTAGAGGCCGGCGCTAGCGGCCGGCGCGCTGCTCCCGGCTGCCCAGAAACTGGACCAGGGCCTCCACCTCGGCCTGGGCCAGGTTGAGCTGGGGCATGCGGAGGGGGCCGGTGCCGATGGCCGGGAGGCTCCGGGGGTTGGTCAGGCGCTGGCGGACGTAGGCGGCATCGAGGACGCGGCCGGTGAGGTCGGGGGCGAAGTTGCCGGAGGGGCGGTTGCGGGCGGCCCATTCGGGGACGTCGCCGTTCAGGTGGCAGGTGCCGCAGCCCTTGGCCACGAAGAGGGCGCGGGCGCGGTCGGCGCCGGCCAGGGCGGGGCGAGGCTCGCCGCGGCGGGTCACGGTGATCGGGACCAGCGCCAGTTCCGAGTAGCCCTTGGGGCCGAAGCCGCTGGCCACGGTGAGGTCCACGGTGCGGGCGGCGGGGACGGTGAAGGTGGCGCGGTAGCGGCCGGGCTGGCCGGCAGGGGCGGCGGCCACCTCGATGAGGCGCCCGCCGGCCGGCTGGATGCGGAGGGTGCCGCGGAGGTCGGAGAGGGGTTCCTCGCCGTGCTGGCGGACGGTGTACTCGAGCTGGTAGGTGGCGCCTGCTTCGAGCGCCTCGGGGGGATTCTCCACGGTGATGACGGCCCAGCCGCCCATGGTGCCGGCGCCGGCACCGGCCAGTCCGAGGCCGGCGGCGAGGGCCAGCAGAGGTGCGTTCCGCATGATGGACTCCAGGTTGGGGGTTCGGCAGTGAGATGCCGGCCCGGGGGCGGGGGTTTGAGGGGGCTTCCCCCAATTTTTGGACCCGGCCACCTTTCGGGCGGACCCATGGCCATGATCCCCCTGCGCCCGCGCGTCGAGCCCCTGGATGAGGACGAACAGGAAGAGCTCGAGGAGCGCCTGATGAACTCGGGCGGGGACATCACGTCGTTCAGCGAGCTGGACGGGTTCTACGCGGCGCTGCTGGTGGCGCCGGTGGGGATGCTGCCGAACGAGTGGTTTGGCCGGGTGATCAACTACAGCGAGAACGACGAGTGGCCCCGGGCCGACGACGAGCCGACGCCCGAGTACCACGGCGAGACGATCGTGCTGCTGCTCAGGCACTGGCACGACCTGCAGCACCGGCTGGACACGGGCCAGTTCCAGAGCGTGCCGCTGCCGCGGGAGGAGCTGGAGCTGCCGGGGGAGTGGTGGTCGCAGGGCTTCCTGCTGCTGGCGCGGTGCCCCGAGGAGGAGTGGGAGGACTGGTACCGCGCCTTCCAGGAGGAGGGGCTGCTGGCGCCGATGCACGAGCTGGCGTGGGAGGCCAGCCGGGAGCCGGAGCAGCGGCTGATCACGGGGGAGCTCCGGCGGCTGGTCCTCAAGCGGCTGATCGAGTGTGTCAACATCATGTACCAGCGGGCGGAGGCGCACCGGCGGACGGCGGGGGCGTAGCCGCCCGGCCCCATCCGTCCGTCAGCCTCCTGTCAGCTACCCCCGACGCAACCTTTTGCCCTCCCCGCGCGTCTACTCCTGTCGAAGTCCCCGTTTCAGCCCCACATTAGAGCCTGACAAGTCGGCGCCGCCCCCTGCCGGGGGCCTGCCTGCTTTCCGTTCACCCCCGATCCGGGAGGCCGCATGCGGCTCATCCGGCAGCGCTGGTTCCAGGTGGTGGCCGCCATGGTCCTGGTGGCCCTTACAGCCGCTTACCTCAAGGCCGGGGAACCGGGGCCGGGGGGGCGGCCGGTGGTGGCCGTAGTAAGGAAGGGGCCGTTCTCGGTGGAGGTGTCGGCCAGCGGGGAGCTGCAGGCCCGGCAGTTCGTGCAGATCACGGCGCCGGCCAGCGCGCAGCAGGCGGACATCTACCAGATGAAGATTGCTTCCATTGTCCCCGAGGGGACGGTGGTGAAGGCGGGGGACGTGGTCGCGGAGATCGACCGGTCGGCGGCGGCCAACAAGATGCAGGAGGTGAGCCTGGCGCTGCAGAAGGCGCAGGCGGTCTACGAGCAGGCGATGCTGGACTCGACGCTGACGCTGTCCAAGGCGCGCGAGGACATCCGCACCATGGAGCTGGGGCTCGAGGAGAAGCGGCTGGCCATGGAGCAGGCCAAGTACGAGGCGCCGACGGTGCAGCGGCAGGCGGAGATCGACCTCGAGAAGGCCACGCGGGCGCTGGCCCAGGCCAAGGCGGACTACGAGACCAAGACGGAGCAGGCCAAGGCCAAGATGCGCGAGGTGGGCGCCGACCTCGAGCGGCAGCGGAACCTGCTCGGCATGGTGCAGTCGGTGATGGAGGCGTTCACGGTGCGGGCGCCGTCGGCGGGGATGGTGATCTACGCCAAGGAGTGGAATGGGCGGAAGCGGACGACGGGCTCCCAGGTGTCGCCGTGGGACCCGGGGGTGGCCACGCTGCCCGACCTCACCCAGATGGAGTCGGTGACGTACATCAACGAGATCGACATCCGGAAGGTGGCGGTGGGGCAGACGGCGGAGATCACGCTGGACAGCGACCCCACCAAGAAGTTCCGGGGCACGGTGGTGTCGGTGGCCAACGTGGGCGAGCAGCGGCCCAACACCGACAGCAAGGTGTTCGAGGTGAAGGTGACGGTGGAGCAGAGCGACACCACGCTCCGCCCCGGGATGACCACCGGCAACAACATCCGCGTGTACACCGCCGACAGCGTCCTCTTCGTGCCGCTCGAGGCGCTGGCCGGCTCGGACGGGGTGCAGTACGTGTACCTCAAGGACGGCGGCCGGGTGCGGCGGCAGGAGGTGGCCACCGGCGCCATGAGCGACGACGAGGTGGTGATCACCCACGGCGTCGCGGAGGGCGACGAGGTGCTGCTCACCCCGCCGGCCGACGCGGACGGGCTGGAGCTGGTGCGGCTGCCGGAGGAGTTCCGGCCCAAGAGCACGAGCCCCGACACGGCGAAGAGCACGCCGGTGCCGGTGGCCGCCACGCCGGCGGCGCCGGCCGAGTCGGCGCACCGGGCGCGGCCGTGAGCGGAGGGACGCTGGCGGAGCGGGTCCGCCGCTTCCGGACGGAGTTCCTGGCGCACGCGGCGTTCAGCACGCGGAACGCGGTGGAGGCGGTGCAGCACAACAAGCTGCGCGCGGCGCTCACCTCGCTCGGCATCCTGTTCGGGGTGGCGTCGGTGATCGCCATGCTCGCCATCGGCAAGGGGGCGGAGCAGGAGATCCTGGAGCAGATGCGGCTGCTCGGCTCCAACACGGTGATGATCACGCCGCTGGTGGAGCAGTCGGAAGGCGCCGCGGACGAGGACCAGAAGAAGGAAGTGAAGCGGTTCTCGCCGGGGCTCACCTACGCCGACGCGCACGCCATCCAGCGGGTGCTGCCGTCGGTGGACGCGGCGAGCGCGGAGCTGGTGCTGAACACCAGCATCGTGCGGGAGGGGCAGCGGCGGAGCGGGAAGGCGGTGGGGGTGGACACGAGCTACTTCCGGCTCACCAACCTGGAGCTGGCGGACGGGTCGTGGTTCACGGAGGAGCAGGTGATCCAGGGGCTGCCGGTGGCGATCATCGGGGCGGGGGTCAAGTCGCGCTTCTTCACCACCGAGCCGCCGATCGGCGCGCGGCTCAAGGTGGGGCCCAACTGGGTGACGGTGGTGGGGGTGCTGGCCGACCGGCGGGTGGACGCCAAGACCACCAGCTGGCTCGGCGTCCGCGACGCGGCGATGGACGTGTACCTGCCGGTGCGCACCATGCTGACCCGCTACCGCGACCGGACGCGGCTCACCAAGCGGGACATCGAGCTGGCGGCGCGGCAGTTCAACTTCACCAACAACAACGAGGAGCCGGAGAGCGAGGAGCGGCGGCGGGAGCGCACCAACCGCAACCAGCTGGACCGGATCATCGTGCAGGTGAGCGCGCCCGACCAGGTGTCGGGCTCGGCCGACGTGATGCGGCGGCTGCTCACCCGGCGGCACAACAGCGTGGTGGACTTCGAGATCACCATCCCGGAGATGCTGCTCAAGCAGGAGCAGCGGACGCGGACCATCTTCAACATCGTGCTCGGCGCCATCGCGTCCATCTCGCTCATCGTGGGCGGGATCGGGATCATGAACATCATGCTGGCATCGGTGCTGGAGCGGATCAAGGAGTTGGGGGGGGGGGGGGGGGGGGGGGGGGTAGCGGGGGGGGGGGGGGGGTGAGCGCCGGGATCGAGCACTTCGCGGGGATCCGGACCATCGTGTCGCCGGTGTCGGTGATGGTGGCGTTCGGGGTGTCGTTCACGGTGGGGCTCACGTTCGGGAGCATCCCGGCGCAGCGTGCGGCCCAGCAGGACCCGGTGGTCTGCCTCCGCTACGAGTGATGCGCATGACGCTTCGACTGCCCGCGCTGGCGCTCGCCGCCGCGCTGCTGCCCGGTCCCGCGCCGCTCCAGGCGCAGGACACGCTCACCCTGGGCGCCGTGGTGGAGCGGGCGCTGGAGGAGAGCCACCAGGCGCGCGCCGCGCGCGCCAGCCGGGACGGCTCCCGCTCGCGCTATTCCGCCTTCAGCGCCGGGCTGCTGCCGCAGCTCACGCTGGGGGGCACCGTGCCGTCGTACAACCGACGGATCATCGAGGTGCTGCAGCCCGACGGCTCCACGGTGTTCCGGCCGCAGAACCAGACCAACAGCGAGCTCACGGCCACGCTGACGCAGAAGCTGCCGCTCACCGGCGGCAACCTGTTCGTCAGCTCCTCGCTGGCGCGGCTGTCGGTGAGCGGGACGCAGGGGTACCGGACGTGGAGCTCCACGCCGATCACCATCGGCCTCCGGCAGGACGTCTTCCGGCCCAACGCGCTGGCGTGGGACCGGCGGGAGCAGCCGGTGGCGGCGGAGGTGGCGGAGCGGCAGTACCGGGAGGCGCGGGAGGAGATCGCGCTCGAGGCCACGGGGCGGTTCTTCGACGTGTACCAGGCGCAGGTAGAGCTCGAGAACGCGGCCAAGAACGTGTCGGTGAACGACACGCTCTACACCCTCAACAAGGGCCGCTTCGACGTGGGCAAGATCGGCGAGAACGACCTGCTGCAGAGCGAGCTGGCGCTGCTCCGCGCGCGGACCTCGCTCGATGCGGCGCGGCTCAGCTACGACCGGGCGCTGGCGTCGCTCCGGGTGCTGCTCAACCTGCGGCCGGGGACGCCGCTGGCCATCGTGGTGCCGGCGCAGGTGCCGGAGATCGCCGCCGACACCACGCGCGCGGTGGCCGAGGCGCTCCGGAACAGCTCCACGGTGAGTTCCACCGAGCTGCAGACGGTGCAGGCGCGGCGGCGGGTCACGGAGGCCAAGCTCAACAACGGGGCCGGCGCCACGGTGTCGGCGAGCTACGGCTTCAACGCCACGGCGGGGACGTTCAACGACGCCTACAGCAACCTGCTCGAGGCGCGGCAGTTCTCGGTGGGGGTGGAGGTGCCGCTGTGGCGCTGGGGCGCCGGCAGCCAGACGGTGCGCGCGGCCGAGGCCGACCGGGAGCGGGTGCGGAGCAACGCCGAGCTGGCGCGGCAGGAGGTGGCGCAGGACGCGCACTTCGCGGCGCTGCAGCTGGCGCAGGCGCGGCGGAACCTCGAGCTCTCGGCCAAGAGCGACACGGTGGCCACCAAGCGGTTCGAGGTGGCGTACAACCGGTACGTCATTGGGCGGATCAGCATCGACGTGCTGTACATCGCG
>JBGAOL010000123.1:0-10688 GCA_044221825.1 Gemmatimonadales bacterium | reverse complement strand
GGGCGACCTGGTGGAGCACCCCGAGATCGCCCCGGGGGTCTGCGAGGAGCCGGGATGCGAGCATGCGCGGCTCTCGGCCTACCTGACGCGGATGCGGGAGCGGGGCCTCGCCACCAAGGACTTCCATGCCGATGCGGCGGCGGGGCTGCTGATGGGATCGGTCTTCACCCACGCCATGTGGCGGGAGCACTTCGAGGACGCCACGCTACCGCCGGTGGAGGTGGTGCTGCGCGAGTACGTGCGGCTCCTGCTCTCGGCCATCGGGGCGGACGATGCGGTGCCGGCCACCGTGGAGGGCGCATGAAGTCCGCGTTGCGCCTCGTGCTCCCCGCCCTGCTGCTCGCCCTGCCGCTCGCTGCGCAGGCGCCCGCGCGCCCGCTGTCGCTGGACGACGCCCTCCGCCTGGCCCTGCCCGCCAGTGAGGCGGTGGGCCTGGCCCGGGCGGACCTCCGTCGCCTGCGCGGCGAGGAGGCGCAGGCCCGCAGCGAGTTCTTCCCGCAACTCACCGGCACGGCCACCTACACCCGGACCCTGGCCACCCAGTTCGACCGCGGCGGCTCCTCGACGCCGGACACCACGGTGCGGAACTTCTGCAACCGCTTCACCGCTGATCCCACGCAGCCGACGGGTACCCGCCTGGACAGCCTCGAGGCCGCGGTGGAATGCGCCACCCGGCTCAACCCGTTCGCGGCGTTCAGCAACCTGCCCTTCGGCCAGAAGAACCAGTACAACCTCGGGCTCACCGCCTCACAGACGCTCTTCGCGGGCGGCCGCATCCGCGGGCGGAGCGGCGCGGCGCGCGCCAGCCGGGAGAGCGCGGAGATCGCGCTGACCACGCAGGAGGCGCAGCTCACCCTCGACGTGACGCAGGCCTACTACAACGCCGCCCTGGCCGACCGGCTGGTGAGCATCGCGGAGGGCACACTGGCGCTGGCGGACACGACGCTGGAGCAGACGCGACTCGGCCGGCGAGTGGGGACGCAGGCGGAGTTCGACCTGCTCCGCGCCCAGGTGGCGCGCGACAACCAGCGGGTGGTGGTCATCCAGCGCCAGGCGGACCGGAAGGTGGCGCACCTCCGCCTGCGCCAGCTCCTCAACCTGCCGCTCGACCAGCCGCTGGCGCTCACCTCCGCGGTGGAGGACACCACCCTGCCGCGGGTGGCCGCGCTCGACAGCCTCGAGGCGGCCGGTGGCACCGTGGACGCGGATCGCCGCGCGCCGGTCCGCCAGGCACAGAAGGCGGTGGAGGCGCAGGAGAACCTGCTCAAGGTGGCGCGCGCCGAGCGCTATCCCTCGGTGACCGTCACCTCGAACTACGCCCGCATCGGCTACCCCGACGACCTGCTGCCGAGCTGGGGCGACTTCGTGAACGACTGGAACGTGGCCCTCTCGCTCCGCCTGCCGCTCTTCACCGGGGGGCGGATCGGCGGCAGCGTGCAGGCGGCGCGCGCCAACCTGCAGGCGCAGCGCCTGCGCCTGCGGCAGACCCGCGAGCGCGCCCAGCTCGACAGCGAGGACGCGGCTGAGCGGCTGCGCGCCGCGCAGGCGCAGTGGGCCGCGAGCCAGGGCACCGCGGAGCAGGCCGAGCGGGCCTACGCCATCGCCACGATCCGCTACCGCGAGGGGATCTCCAACCAGACCGAGCTCGGCGACGCGCGCCTGGCGCTGGAGCAGGCCCGCGCCAACCGCGCCACCGCCGCGCGCGACCTGCAGGTGGCGCGGGTGCGGGTGGCGCTGCAGCAGGACCTGCCGCTCTCGGTCCAGTGACCGGGCGGCCCCGCATGACGACCCAGACCGGGCGCCTGGCGCCCCCAACGACGCAGCACCCCGAGGAGTCCCTCATGAAGTTCGCGATGACCGCCGTGGCCCTGACGCTCGCCCTGGGCGCCGCGGGCTGCGGGAAGGAGCCGCCGGCCACCCCCACCACCGGCAGCGCCGCCGACTCGGCGGTGTGGGTGGGCAAGGAGAACGTGGTGCTGGCGGAGCGCCGCACGCTGGAGAGCGGCCCGGCCATCGCCGGCACGCTGGAGGCGGAGCGGCAGGCCACCATCCGCGCGGAGGTGGGCGGCGCGGTGACGGCGCTCCTCGTGGAGCCGGGCCAGCCGGTGGCGGCGGGCGCGGTGGTGGCGCGGCTCGAGGACACGGGGATCCGCGACAGCTACGAGTCGGCCAAGGCCGCGGTGCGGAGCGCGGAGCTGGCGGCGCAGCTGGCGCGCCGCAATCGCGACCGCACCGCCGAGCTCACCAAGGCCGGGGCGCTCCCGGACCGCGACCTCGAGACCGCCGACCTGCAGGCCCAGAGCACCGAGGCCCAGCTCCTGGACGCGCAGGCCCGCCTGGCGAGCGCCGAGAAGGCGCTCGGCAAGACGGTGCTCCGGGCGCCCTTCAGCGGCATCGTGAGCGAGCGGCCGGTGAAGCAGGGCGACATCGTGCAGAGCGGCGCGGTGCTGCTCACGCTGGTGGATCCCGCCAGCCTCAAGTACGAGGGGACGGTGCCGCTCGAGTCCCGCGCGGGGCTCCGGGTGGGGGCGCCCGTCCGCTTCACGGTGGCCGGCGCCGCGGCGGACGAGGTGACCGGCCGCGTGAGCCGCATCAACCCGGCCGTGGACCCGGCCACGCGCCAGATCCGCGTCACCGTGCAGGTGCCGAACCGCGGCAACGCGCTCCTGGCCGGCCTGTTCGCCGAGGGCCGCGTGGCCACGGCGAGCCATGACGGGGTGGTGGCGCCCTCCCGGGCGATCGACCGGCGCGGGCTCCGGCCGGTGGTGCTCCGGGTCAAGGCCGGCCGCACCGAGCGGGTGGAGGTGACCCTGGGCCTCATCAACGAGGCCGACGAGCAGACGGAGGTCACCGAGGGCCTGGCCCCGGGGGACACGCTGCTCGTGGGCGGCGCGCAGGGCCTGGCACCGGGCACGCTGGTGCGCGTGGGGAGCCCGGCCGAGCTGCAGAGCTCGAGCGCGGCGAAGAGCGGGGAGCGCTGAGATGCTGATCTCCGACTTTGCGATCCGCCGCCCCGTCATCACGGTGGTGGCCATGGTGGCGATCTCCATCTTCGGGATGATCGCCCTGCTCCGCCTCAAGACGGACGAGTTCCCCGACGTGCAGCCGCCGTTCGTGTCGGTGGGCCTGGTGTACCCGGGCGCCGCGCCGGACGGGGTGGAGCGCGAGGTGCTGGAGCCGGTGGAGGAGGTCATCGCCTCGATCAGCGGCGTCAAGAAAATCACCGGCTCGGCGCAGGACGGCTTCGGGCAGATCCTGGTGGAGTTCAACTTCGACAAGGACCTGCTCGAGGCCACGCAGGAGATCCGCGACGGCATCTCCGGCATCCGCGTGGACCTGCCGGACGAGCTCGAGGAGCCGATCATCAAGAAGCTCTCGGACACCGACCAGCCGATCGTCTCGCTGGCGCTCTCCTCCACCTCGCTCACGGCGCCGGAACTCACCCGCCTCGCGGACCCCGGCATCGCGCGCGACCTGCGCTCGGTCCCCGGCGTGGCCGAGGTGCTGGTGCTCGGCAAGCAGGAGCGGGAGCTGACGGTCTACCTCCGGCCCGAGGCGCTGCAGGCGCAGGGCGTGAGCGTGGCGCAGGTGGTGCAGGCGCTCCGGCTCCAGAACCTGGCCGCCCCCGTGGGCCGGCTTGAGAGCGGCAACGTGGAGCGGAGCATCCGCCTCACCGGCCGCCTGGCGGAGCCGCAGGACTTCCTCCGGCTGGTGGTGGCGGAGCGGAACGGCCGGGTGATCCGCCTCGGCGAGGTGGCCAGCGTGGTGGACGGCACCGAGGAACCGCGCTCGCTGGCGCTCTACAACGAGCGCGAGGCGGTGGGCATCGACGTCAAGAAGTCCAAGGGCTACAGCACCACCGAGGTCACCGAGCAGATCCACCAGCGGCTGGAGCGGATCCGCGAGCGGCTGCCCGAGGGCACCACGCTGGACCTGGTCAAGGACGGCGGCGAGCGGGTGAACTACTCGGTGAGCAACGTGAAGTGGACGCTCATCGAGGGCGCGCTGCTCACGGTGCTGGTGGTGTTCCTGTTCCTCAACTCGTGGCGCTCCACGGTGATCACGGGCCTGGCCCTGCCGGTGAGCGTGCTGGCGGCGTTCGTGGCGGTGTGGGCCTTCGGCTTCACGCTCAACACCATGACGCTGCTGGGCCTGTCGCTGGCCATCGGCATCCTCATCGACGACGCCATCGTGGTGCGCGAGAACATCGTGCGCCACGTGGAGATGGGGAAGGACCACGTCGAGGCCGCGCGCGAGGGCACCAACGAGATCGGGCTCGCGGTGACGGCCACGACGGTGTCGATCCTGGCCGTGTTCATCCCCATCGCCTTCCTGCCCGGGGTGGCGGGGCAGTGGTTCAAGCCGTTCGGGCTCACCATCGCCTGCTCGGTGGCGGTGTCGCTGTTCGTGTCGTTCTCGCTGGACCCGATGCTCTCGGCCTACTGGCCGGACCCGCACCAGGCGGAGCACGAGAAGAACTGGCTCACCCGGGTGCTGGACCGGTTCAACGGCTGGTTCACGCGGATGGCGGAGCACTACAAGGGCGTCATCGCGTGGGCGCTGGACCACGGGCTGGCGATCAACATCATCGCCGTGGGCACCTTCGTCTCGTCCTTCGTGCTCTTCACCCGCGGGCTGCTGGCCATGGGCGGGGCGCTGGCCGGCATCGCGGTCATGGCGTGGGCGGCGAGCCGCGAGTGGCGCTGGCTCGGCAAGCTCGTGGGCATCCTGGCCGGCCTCGGCGTGGCGGTGGCGGCCTCCTCCGTGCTGCCGGTGTGGCACCGGGTGGGCGTCGGCTTCGTGCCCGAGGATGACCGGGCCGAGTTCAACGTGAAGATCGAGACGCCCCCGGGCGCCTCGCTGGCCTACGGCCGCACCAAGATCGAGGAGCTGGGCACGCTGATCCGCGCCATGCCCGAGGTGCGCTACACCTACGCCACGCTCGGCGGCAGCGCCTCGGGCGCGGTGGACGAGGGGAACGTCTACGTGCGCCTCAAGGGGCGGCACGAGCGCACCCGGAGCGCGGAGCAGATCGCCGCGGCGCTCCGCGCGGAGACCGGGAAGCTCACCGGGCTCAAGATCTCCGTCTTCACCAGCAACATGGGCGGCGGCCGCAAGCAGCTGCAGCTCGAGATCCGGGGCGAGGACATCCCCACCATCACCCAGGCGGCGGAGCAGCTGGAGCGGGTGGTGAGCGGGGTGCCGAACGTGGTGGACCTGAGCCTGTCGTCCAAGGGCCTGAAGCCCGAGGTGACCGTCAACCTGAACCGCGGCCTGGCCGGCAGCCTCGGCCTCACCGTGGGCGACATCGCACAGTCGGTGCGCCCCGCCTTCGCCGGCATCGACGCCGGCGACTGGGTGGACCCCTCGGGCGAGACGCGGGACGTGGAGGTGCGCCTCACCCCCGAGTCACGCGAGCGGCCCGAGGACCTGCGCATGCTGCCGCTCCTCGTGGCGGGCCCCAACGGGATGCCCACCACCATCCCGCTCGGCCAGGTGGCCGACATCACGCAGGGCACCGGCCCCGCGATCATCAACCACCTGAACCGCGACCTCGTGGTGAACGTGGGCTGGAACGTCTCCGGCCGCTCCACCGGCGAGGTGATGGAGAACGTGCGGCAGGCCATCCGGCAGGTGCAGCTGCCGCCGGGCGTGCGGGTCACCGAGGGCGGCGACGCGGAGCAGCAGACCGAGGTGTTCGGGAACATCTTCCTGGCGCTCGGCGTGGCGGCGATGCTGATGTACCTGATCCTGGTGATGCAGTTCGGGTCGTTCCTGGACCCGCTGGCCATCATGTTCTCGCTGCCGCTCTCGATGATCGGCGTGATGCTCGGGCTGGCCGTGGCCAAGCAGACGGTGAACATCATGAGCCTGATCGGCGTGATGCTGCTCATGGGCATCGTGGCCAAGAACGCCATCCTGCTCATCGACTTCGCCAAGTGGGCGCGGGAGCAGCAGGGCCTCGGGCTCCGCGAGGCGCTGATCGAGGCGGGCGCCATCCGGCTCCGGCCCATCCTCATGACCACCTTCGCGCTCATCGCGGGCATGATCCCGGTGGCGCTGGGCCGGGGCGAGGGGGCGCAATTCCGGGCACCCCTCGGCGTGGCGGTGATCGGCGGCGTGATCACGTCGACCTTGCTCACGCTCATCGCCATCCCCACGTTCTACGAGCTGCTCGACATGCTGCGGGAGCGCATCTCCCGCCTGGCGGGACGGGTGCTCGGGCAGGACACCCTGGCCTCGCTCCGTCAGGCGACGGGCGAGCACCAGGTCGGGCCGTAACACTGCGCCCGAGCAACCCTCGGGCGTTACACGAACGTTCACCTCAGGGAGAGAGACCGATATGCCGACGTCGAGCGCCAGCGCCACCTGGCAGGGCGGACTCAAGCAGGGGAAGGGCCACTTCCAGGGCGGGAGCGGGCTCATCGCCGCCGACTACAGCTTCCCGACGCGTTTCGAGGGCGCCAAGGGCACCAACCCCGAGGAGCTGGTGGCCTCGGCGCACGCGGCCTGCTTCAGCATGGCGCTCTCGGCCGGGCTCGAGAAGGCGGGCACCCCGCCCACCAGCGTCAGCACCACCGCCACGGTGACGCTCGACTTCGTGGGCGGGGCGCCGCGGATCACCAAAATCCAGCTGGTGACGCGCGGCAAGGTGGCAGGCATTGACCAGGCCGCCTTCGCCAGGGCCGCGGCCGAGGCCAAGGACGGCTGCCCCATCAGCAACCTGTTCAAGGGCAACGCGGCCATCGAGCTGGACGCCAAGCTCGAGGCCTGAGGCGTTCTCAGGCGCCCTTCCGCTGCCCTGGGATCCGCATCCTCGGGCGCAGGCCGCGGCTCTCCGGGCCGTGGCGTGAGAGGAGCTCGTGGCAGCCTCCGCCGTTCCATGGCGGCCTGGCCGCCCGTCCCTCACCGGAGCAGACCCATGCGCGTCGTGTCCCTCACCCCACCGCTGCGGGCGTTCTTGCCGCCGCCGACCATGCCGCAGTTCGAGCCGCGCAGGGGCGTTGCGCGTTACTCAACCGGGTACGGCTTCCGGAGGCCACGCCAGCTGCTCCGGCATAGGCCGGTGCCGCGGATCCCCAACGGCCGGGCATTGGTACGACCCGTGCGGGCGCCGCGTAGGGCTGGAAGGGGGCAGGCACTGGCTTGTGAGCGGCCGGGCTCCAGCTGGGCGGACCGCTGCCGGCGGACATCTCGGGCGGCGGCACCGGTGTGTTCATCAACGGACGCGAGCTGCATCCGCTCGACGTACAGGGCCTGCAGCAGCTGGTGGGCCCAGTGCAGCGCGGGCGCTACTGGGTGGACGCACAGGGCAACGCGGGACTCGAGGGGGGACCGGTGCTGGTCAACCTCTTCCAGCTGGCCAGCCAGCTCTACCGGCAGAACGGCGGCGTGGGCGAGAACTACGGCAATGGCGGCAGCGCCTACATGAACTCCAACACCGGCATCGGCATCATCACTGACGGGCAGGGCGGCGCCGCCGTGTTCAATCACTAGGGGCACCCCCTGATAGCACGACGGCCCGGGGCCTCCATCGAGGTCCCGGGCCGCCATCGCTTCGGGGGAGGCGGTTCAGCCGTCCATCGTCTCCTGGCTGCCGCTGGCGCGTTGCGCGGCGCGCAGCATCTCGAACTCCGGCTGGCAGAAGGCGCAGCCCATCACGTGATCGAGGAGGGCCAGGCGCGCTTCCTCGTCTCCCTCGCGGGCGAGGAGCGCCGCGATGGCTTCCACGCTCGGGCAGCCAAGGCGGGTGTCGCCGAGCTGGGCCTGGATGGCGAGGAGGCGGTCGTAGCTCTTGCGCAGGCGGGAGTCACTCATCCAGCGCCTCCGGGCCGATGCCCATGGCGGTGAGTTCCTGGCGCAGGTCCTCGAGGCCGCGGTAGAGGAGGTTCCGCGTCTTGGGCTCGGTCCAGCCCAGCAGGTCGGCGATCTCCTCGCGACCGTACCCCGCCAGGTACATCCGCACCACCGAGCGGCGCGCGGGAATCAGCTGGTCCAGCGCCTTGGCCACCTGGGCCTCGAGCTCCTTGGTGGAGACATCCTCGTCGGCGGGATCGCCCTCGCCGAGGACGGCGATACCGCTCGGGCGCGAGAGGCGCACCGGCGTCTCGCGCCGGGCCCGCCGGCGGCGCAGCACGTCGATGGCCGCGGAGGTGGCGGTGCGATGGATGTAGGACGCCGGCGCGGCGAGGATCCGCTCGCCGCTCTCGAGCGCCTTCCAGAGGCGGAGGCGGACCTCCTGCAGCAGGTCGTCCACGTCGGAGCCGGTCAGGCCGTGCTGGAAGCCGATGACGCGGACCCGCTCGGCGAAGCGGGTGACGACCTGGTCCAGGGCCAGGGAAACCTGATCGGAGGGACGGGGCATGGAGGTGTATCGTACGCCGCCAGCGGTTCGGCGCAAGTAAGGGGAGCCGGGCACCCCCTGATTCACCCCGGCTTCAAGCGGCCTTCACGGGGCACGGCCTAGCATGCGAGGCAACTCGCTGGTCGTCGGTGCCGCACTCCGGAGGAACGCTGTATGGCCTACCTGTGGTGGAAGACGGTCCACATCATCGCGATGGTCTCCTGGTTTGCCGGGCTGTTCTACCTCGTCCGGCTCTTCATTTACCACGCCGAGGCAAACGCGGACCAGGAACCCAAGCGGACGATCCTGCTCACCCAGTACGCCATCATGGAGCGGCGGCTCTACTTCATCATCACCTACCCCGCGATGGTGCTGACGGCGCTCACGGCCACGGCGCTGCTGATCCTGCAGCCCACCTTCCTGTCCGAGGTGTGGATGTGGGTCAAGCTCGGCGTGGTGGCGGCGCTGATCGCCTATCACTACTGGTGCGAGCTCACCATGAAGCGCTTTGCCCGGGGCGACATCCGCTTCAGCGGCGAGCAGCTGCGCTGGGCCAACGAGGGGCCCACGCTGCTCCTCATCCTCGGGTGCTCGCTGGCGGTGCTCAAGGCCGTGACCCCGCTCGGTGTGCTGGGGCTCGTGGTGGTGGGCATCAGCGGCCTCTTTGCCGGCTCCATCCGCCTGTATGCCCGTTACCGCCGGATGCACCCGGTGCCACGGGCGCTGGATCCCACCCACCCGGCCTGATCCCGCAGCCGCCGGGCACGTCCACGGGGTCACGAGCGCAACACTCGTGGCCCCGCGGTGCGTCTGGTGATCGGGGGTCCTCCGCGCTGACGGGCGGTGACGGTGGGGTGGGGTTCGGCGAGGTTCACCGCAGAGGCGCGGAGACGCGGAGGGCCGCAGAGGACCTGCGCCCGCAGTGGGCAGAACCTCATCAGGGTGAGTGCAGTGAATTGAGGGGGTGCTGGCAGCACGGGGGGGAGCGGGACCGGACCCGAAGTGCCACCCACAGAAACAACATGGGCTCACCGTGCGGTGAGCCCACCATCCCCGAGCAGTTCCTCTGCGGCCCTCCGCGTCTCCGCGCCTCTGCGGTAAACCGTCACGACAAACCCCGCGCTATCGCTCCCGCCCCGCGAGCGCGCGGGCCGCGGAGAGATAGTCGCGGCACGATGTACATGTCGGGATGCACGTGCATGCCGAGGCCCTCGAGCGGGATGCGGAGCTGCCACAGCCCGCGGATGCCGCCGATGGGGCCGGTGGAGGCGCTCATCACCAGCGCGCTCTTCCCGCGGATCGGCACGGGGCGGATGCGGGAGAGCCAGTCGATGGCGTTCTTGAGGTGCCCGGGGAGCGAGTAGTTGTACTCCGGCGAGGCGAGCAGCATGCCGTCGGCGGCGAGGATCCGGCGGCCGAGCGCCTGGGCGGCCTCGGGGATGCCGTCCCGCGCCTGCAGGTCGGCATCGAAGTACGGCATGGTGAACTCGCTGAACTCCGCGACGTCCACCTCGGCCCCGTGCCGGCGGGCCAGGCCGGCGGCCACGTGGAGCAGCTTGCGGTTGAGCGAGGACTGGCGGAGCGAGGCGGCGAGGGCGAAGAGGCGCATCAGTCAGGCGGTCAGGAGGCGGGCCGGGCCCGCAGGATGGGCGCGAGGGCGCGCCAGATGTTGTCGGCCACGAGGCGCGAGCCGGCCTCGTTGGGGTGGATCCCGTCGCCCTGGTTCAGCGAGTCGACGCCGGCCACGCGGTCGAGCAGGAACGGCAGGAGCGGCAGCGCGTTGGCCTTTGCGAGGTCGGCGTAGACGGCGCGGAAGTCCCGCACGTAGCGCTGGCCCAGGTTGGGCATGGCCTCCATGGCGCAGAGGAGCACCTGCGTGGCGGGGGCGCGCTGCTTCACCCGGTCGATCATCACCTGCAGGTTGGCCCGCAGTGAATCGGTGTCCTGCCCGCGCAGCATGTCGTTGGCCCCCGTTTCGATGATCAGGTAGGCGGGTGGACTCTTGAGGATCCAGTCCAGCTGCCGGAGCGACCCGGCCGAGGTCTGGCCGCTCACGCCCGCGTTGACCACCTCGAAGTTCATCCCTGCCGAGTCGAGCTTCCGCTGCACCAGGGCCGGGTAGGCGCTGTCCGGATCGAGCCCGTACCCCGCCGTGAGCGACGTGCCGAGAAACACGATGGCCGGCCGGCTCGTCGGCGCAGGCACGGCGGTCGGGGCCGCGGACGCCGCCGGTGGAGCCACGCTGTCGGCCGCGGGCCGGGCGTCGCCGCCCCCGCCGCACCCGGCCAGCAGCCAGGCGGCAACCCCGACTATAGTTCTACCGCTTCGGAACCGTTCCACTGTC
>JBGAOL010000122.1:0-9974 GCA_044221825.1 Gemmatimonadales bacterium | reverse complement strand
TGGTCTCGGCCTCGGCGGTGGGGATCTACGGGCACCGGGGGGAGGAGGTGCTCACCGAAGCGACGAGTCTCCGCACGGGGCCCGAGGCCTCGTTCGTGGAGCAGGTGGGCCACGCATGGGAAGCGAGCGTGGAGCCGGCGGAACGTGCCGGCATCCGGGTGGTGCGGGCGCGGATCGGGATCGTGGAGACGCCGGCGGGGGGCGCGCTGGCCAAGATGCTGCCGCCGTTCCTGGCCGGCGGCGGCGGCGTGCTCGGGCCGGGGACGCAGTGGACCAGCTGGATCGGCATCGACGACGTGGTGGGGGCGCTGTGCCACGCGCTGGTGTCGCCGGCGGTGCGGGGGCCGGTGAACCTGACGGCACCGGCCCCGGTGACCAATGCCGAGCTCACGCGGGTGCTGGCCCGGGTGCTGGGGCGGCCGGCGGTGGTGCCGGTGCCGGCCGCGGCGCTCCGGCTGCTGCTCGGCGACCTGGCCGACGAACTGCTGCTGGCCTCAACGCGCGTGGTGCCGATGCGGCTCAAGGAGACGGGTTACGAGTTCCGGCATCCGGAGCTCGAAGGGGCGCTGCGGCACGTGCTCGGGCGGTGAGAGGGGGCTTGGCGGGTTGGCGTAGCGATTGGGGCGGGCCTCCGGGCGGCGCGGTGCGTAGGTGTCGGGGTGGCGGCTCGGTGTGATTCACCGCAGAGACGCAGAGGGCCGCAGAGGGATCGAGCCCGGGTCGGTGCGTTGCCGACCCGGGCTCTGAGATTTTCTGGTGGGGTTCCACGAGAGGCAAGGAACGTTGCCGAACCCGGGCCCTCATCCGAGTGCCATCACTGGCTCGCCGGCCGCTGGGCCCACCATCGCCGGGCAGGTCCTCCGCGGCCCTCTGCGAGCGCAGCGCCTCTGCGGTGAGTCACACCGCAGCCAACCCCTGCACCCCGCCCCATTGGCGCCGCGCCACGGGATTGCCTAGAATCGTGCGATGACGCAAGGGATTCCGGCGGTGGTCCTGCTCTCGGGCGGGCTGGATTCGGCGGCCGTGCTCGCGATGGCGCAGGCGCGGGGTTTGCCGCGCACGCGCTGAGCTTCCGCTACGGGCAGCGGCACGCCACCGAGCTCCGGGCCGCGGCCGAGGTGGCGCGGGGGCGCTGGGCGGTGCGGCACGCGGTGGCGGAGATCGACCTGCGCTTCGTGGGGCTCGGCCTGACGAGCGCCCTGTGCCGTGCCGGAGGGCCGCTCGCTCGAGGCCATGACGGCGGAGATCCCCGTCACCTATGTGCCGGCGCGCAACACCGTCTTCCTCTCGTACGCCCTGGCGTGGGCCGAGAACCTGGGGGCCGCGGACATCTTCCTCGGGGTGAACGCGCTGGACTACCCGGCTACCCGGACTGCCGGCCCGAGTACATCGCGGCCTTCGAGGCGATGGCCAACCTGGCCACCAAGGCCGGCGTCACCGGGCAGGCGCGGTTCCGCATCCACACGCCGCTCATCCACCTGACGAAGGCCGAGATCATCGCCGCGGGACGGGCGCTGGGCGTGGACTATGGCCTGACGCGGAGCTGCTACGATCCCGCGCCGGACGGCGCCGCCTGCGGCGCCTGTGACTCGTGCCTGCTCCGCCAGAAGGGCTTCCGCGAGCTCGGCCTCACCGATCCCGCGCCCTACCAGGCGGGAGCGCGGGACGCATGAGCTACGCGGTCAAGGAGATCTTCTTCACCCTGCAGGGCGAGGGCGCGCAGGCGGGACGCCCGGCGGTGTTCTGCCGCTTTGCGGGCTGCAACCTGTGGACCGGTCGCGAGGCGGACCGCGCCACGGCCACCTGCCGCTTCTGCGACACGGACTTCGTGGGGACGGACGGCCCGGGGGGCGGCCGCTTCGCCACGGCCGCCGAGCTCGCGACGGCGGTGGCGGCCGCCTGGCCCCGGGCGAGCGCCCCACGCGCCCAGCGCTACGTGGTGTGCACCGGCGGCGAGCCGCTGCTGCAGCTCGACGCGCCGCTCGTCGCGGCGCTCCACGCCGAGGGCTTCGAGGTGGCGGTGGAGACCAACGGCACCCAGCCGGCCCCGGCCGGCCTCGACTGGGTCTGCGTGAGCCCCAAGGCGGGCGCCCCCCTGACCCTGACGTCGGGCGACGAGCTCAAGCTGGTCTATCCCCAGGCGGAGGCGCGGCCGGAGCAGTTTGCCGGGCTGGCGTTCCGTCACCTGTATCTCCAGCCCATGGACGGACCGGCCCGCGAGGCCAACACCCAGGCGGCGGTGGCCTACTGCCTGGCGCACCCGGAGTGGCGCCTGAGCCTGCAGACGCATAAGCTACTCGGCATCCCATGACCCACGGCTATTCCGACCGGATTGCGCACGCGCTCGCGTTCGCGGCCAAGCACGGCACCCCGCGCCACGGGCCGGGCGCCGGCGTGATCTACCTGACCCACCCCGCCAACGTGGCCGTGATCCTGGCGCGCTACGGCTGCGACGAGGCCACCATCGTGGCCGGCATCCTGGCCGTGCTGCTCGGCGACAGCGAGCCCTCCCGCCGCAGCGCGCTCGAGGGGAAGATCGGCCCCAAGTTCGGGGAGCGCCTGCTGCACGCGGCGCGGATGGCCACCGAGCCGCGCTGGGACGCGCGCGGCAAGGAGCGGAGCTGGGACGCCTACAAGCTGGAACTGCTGGCGCAGCTCTCGGAGGCGGAGCCGCGGACGCTCGAGATCAGCGCGGCCTCCGAGATCCACCTCTGCGGCGCCCTCCTCACGGACGCCCGCCGGCTCGGCCCCGAGTACCTGAGCGGGTACGCCCCCGGCGGCGCCCCGACCGTGCTCCGCTGGCTCCGCAGCCTCGTGGAGGTGCTGGAGCGCCATCCCGTGGGCCCCCGGCCGGCCATGCTGGCGGAACTCCGGGACCTGAGCAACCGGCTGCAGGCCGCCCTCGACGGCTGACACCCGCCTCCCGAATGGCACGAGGGCCGCTGTCCCGATGGGGACAGCGGCCCTCGTGCGTGAAGCCGGCGGAGCTAGTGCCCGCTGGGCGCGTGCTCGGGTGCCGCGGCGGCCGCCGGGGCGTGCCCGCCCTCCGGGGCGGCGGCCTCCGGGTGCGCCGCGGCGTCGTAGCCGTGCGCGAAGCTCGTGTTCACGTGCACCACGGCCTCGTTGAGCCCCTTGAAGCCGTAGTCCTCGGTGATCTCCGGGAGCCGGGCGGCGGTGGCCGCGTCGGTGACCACCATGCCCGCGGGGACGTAGTGGTTGGGCGGGATGGTCACGCCGATCACCTTGGCGCCGGGTTCCACCACCGAGTTGTGCCCGATCCACGACTTGAAGACCAGCGCCTGCATCCCGATGAAGACGTCGTCATCGATCCGGGCCGGGCCGTGCACCTGCGACTGGTGCGCCAGGGAGACCCGCCGGCCGATGTAGACGGCGTACGGCTTCCCGTTCACCTCGTAGGTCCGGTTGGGGACGGCCTTGCCGTGGCTCTGGGTCTCGAGGGCGTGGACCACCACGCCGTCCTGGACGTTGGTCTCGTCGCCGATGTTGATGGGCTGGCCCTCGTCGCCGCGGATGGAGGCGAAGGGCGCGACGTACACGTCGCTGCCGACGATCACCTCGCCGAGCACGCTGGCGAGGGGATCGAGGTAGGCCGACTCCTTGATCACCGGCAGGTTCACCTCGGCGCTGAAGTCCGTGGTGACGTTGGGGCGGCCGTGGCCCTCGAGGACGGCCAGTTCCCCCTCGATTTGGGCCACCTGGGCCTGCAGCGCGTGGACTTCCTTGTTGGACTGACTGGCTTCGCGCGCCAGCACGGCGACGAATCCGAGGACGGCGGCCCCGACAAAGGTGCCGACCCCGCCGACGATCATGGGTAGCTTGGACATGTACGCTCCTGAAGGGTGCCCCGGGCTCTCCGAGGTTCGTGCCGTAGTATCGTCCACGACCGCCGAGCTTGAGGACCGGCCCGGGACATTGGAGCGGGCGGGCTGGCTCGCGGGGCGCGGGCCGTATCGGTATATTGGGCAACAAGATGGACGCTTCCCTCTCGGCCCTTGCCCCGCTCCCGTCCGCGTTCGCTGCGGCCTGCCGCACCGCGCGTACGGACGCGGAGTTGTTCGAGCGCTGCCGCGATGCGCTGGTGCAGCGATACGGGAGCGAGCGGATCTGGTTCAGCGTCACCTCCCCCTCCAGCCTCATGCACGTGCTCCCGCCCCCGGACTGGCTGCCTGGGGCGGTGGAAGTCATCCGCATGGCGAGCGGACAGACCGAGATTGCGATCCTGGCGGATCCCGACGTGGCGCACGAGCTGCGGGGGCACGCCACGCCGATCGCGCTTGGCCTGTCGGTCATGCTGGAGCTGCACGCGGTGCTGCGCGAGCGGCAGGGGCAGCTCGACGACGCGGTCTTCCAGCTGCGGGCGCTGCGCCAGGTGGCGCGGCTCCTCTCCTCGGTGCATTCCGCCGAGGAGACCGAGAACCTGATCCTCGACTTCATGGCCGAGGTGTTCTTCTGCTGGTGGGGCTGCCTCTACCGGCCGGTGAACGGGGAGTACGTGCCGAAGGTGGTGAGGTCGCTGCGCGGGGCGATGACGCTGCACCCGATTCCCGGGCCGGCGCTCGACCTGGCCCTCCCGCCCGACTCGCCCGTGAGCAGCGCGGCGGACGCCGCCGTGGCGCGGCTGGTGCCGCCGGGGAGCCAGGTCGTGGTGTCGCTCGACTCCGGGGCGGAGCGGCTGGCCATCCTGGTGCTGGGGCCCCGGCTCCACGACCAGGGCTTCGGCGCGCCGGAATCGGAGCTGGCCGGCACGCTGGCCTTCGCGGCGGCCATCGCGCTCAAGAACGCGCTGCTGGTGGAGCAGCTGCAGAGCGCGGCCACCACCGACCCGCTCACGGGGCTCTTCAACCGCCGGGCCATGGAGGAGCGGCTCAAGGCGGAGATCTCCCGGACCCAGCGGCACCAGATCCGCACCAGCGTGGTGGAGGTGGACGTGGACCGCTTCAAGGTGGTCAACGACACCCTGGGCCACGCCGCCGGCGACCGGCTGCTGGCCGAGCTGGCACGGATCCTCAAGGCGCAGGCGCGCACGCTCGACAGCGTGGGCCGCATGGGCGGCGACGAGTTCCTGGTCATCCTGCCGATGACCACCGCGCAGGAGGCGCACGCCTACGTGGAGCGAGTGCAGGCGGCCGTCACCCGGCTGGCGGCGGAGCGGCCGGAGTTCGGGCGGCCCTCGCTCAGCATGGGGATCGCCGAGGCGCCGCTCCACGGGCAGACGCCGGACGCCATCCTCGCCGCGGCCGATGCCGCGCTCTATCGGGCCAAGCGGGGCGGCCGCGACGCGGTCGAGACCGCCCCGAACCCGAGCCCCATGCCCGATCCCGAATTCCTGCTCCTGGGCGAGCCGCTCTGGCTGGAGTTCGTGAACACCGCCCACCAGCCGCCCACCGGCGGCGAGGCGCTGCCCGACCCCGCCGCCTACCTCCGCTGGACCAAGGCCGTGCAGCTCTCCTCCCCGGGCGACGCCGAGGCGTACCGCGCCGCGCTCGCGCTGCGCGAGCGCCTGGCCGCCATCGCCGATGCGCTCGCCGAAGGCCGCGCCGCGGCGCCCTCGGCCATCGAGGCGGTGAACCGGCGGCTCGGCCTGCTGGAGGGGCGGGAACAGCTGGTACGGATCGGCGGGCGGTGGCGGCTCCGTTTCCATCCCGAGCGCCCCCGGCCGACCTCGAGGCCATCGCGCTCTCCGCGGCGCAGGCGCTGGCCAATCCGCTGGCCACGGTGCGGCGCTGCCCCGGGCCGGAGTGCGGGCTCTTCTTCCTCGACGAGACCGACAACCAGAGCCGGCGCATCTGCAGCCGCACCCGCTGCGGGCAGCAGCGCGGCCGGGTGGAGCGCCGCCGGGCCAACCGGACCCCCGTGGTGACGGACGAGTGACCGGATGACGACGCCGCCCCCGACGACGTCCTCCAACGCCACGCCGCCCCCGCTCACCATCTTCGAGCGGGTGGAGGCGGCCCTCGGCAAGCGCTACCGCCTGGAGACCATGGTGGCGGCCTCGCGCGAGCGGGTGCTCTTCACGGCGCACGACACGCTGCTGTCCCGCCGCGTCTCCCTCCGCGTGAACCTGTATCCCAACGACCGCACCCGCGCCTGGTTCCTGCGTGAGGCGGAGGCGCTGGCGCAGCTCGACCATCCCGCCATCCGCCACGTCTACGATGCCGGCCTGCCTACCGCGTGGGCAACTGGATCGAGGGCGAGAGCCTGCAGGAGGCGGCGCAGCGCGGGCCGCGCCCCTTCCCCGCCGTGCACGTGCTGGCGCGCGACGTGCTGAGCGGGCTCGAGCATGCCCACGCGCACGGGATCATCGTGCGGCGCATCGCGCCCACGTCGCTGCTGGTGAACCTGGGCGGCCGCGGCACCGTCACCGACCTCCGGTACTGCAACTGGACGCTCCCGGTGATCCCCGAGGGGGAGACCCCGGGCGGGCTGTCCTTCATGGCACCCGAGGTGCGGGCCGGCGCCCCCGGCGACCCGACGAGCGACATCTACACCGCCGCCGCAATCCTCTACTACGCGGTGACGGGGGCCGAACTGCCGCTCGATCCCGCCGAGATCCGGCCCCCCGCCGAGCTGCGGCCCAACGTGCCGAAGACCATCGAGCGGATCCTGCTGCGCGCGCTCCGGCCCAGCCCCGACGACCGCTACCTCACGGCCGCGGAGATGCTCGAGGACTTCGCGTCGGATGCGGGAACGTTCGAGAACCCGGCGCTCGTGATGCAGGTGGTGAACCCCCGCCCGCTCCCGAGCGAGAGCGACGACGGCCGCCACTGGGAGAAGCGCCTCCGCCGCGCCCTCGGCGACGACTACGAGCTGCTGAGCCCGCTGGGCCGCGGCGGCTACGGCCGGGTGTACCGGGTGCGCGACCTGCACCTCGAGCGGGAGGTGGCCCTCAAGGTGCTGCACCCGCACCTGACGGCGGACCCGGCGGTGGTGGAGCGCTTCCGCCGCGAGGCCCAGCTGGCCGCGCGCCTGACACACCCGAACCTGGTGAACATCTACGACATCGGCGGCCGCGCGGGGCTCCTCTGGTACACCATGGAGCTGGTGGGCGGCCCGAACCTGGCGCAGCTGGTGGAAAAGGAAGGCCCGCTCCCGCTCGACGAGGTGGTGAAGCTGCTCCGGGAGGCGCTCTCGGCGCTGGCGCTCGCCCACCAGGGGGGGCTGGTGCACCGCGACCTGAAGCCCGAGAACATGCTCATTGCGCCGAGCGGGGACCTGCGGATCACCGACTTTGGCCTGGCGCTGGCGCTCCGCGGGCAGGGACGCTTCGGCGGGGCCACGAGCCAGAGCGGGACGCCGATGTTCGCGAGTCCGGAGCAGCTGCTCGGCGAGCGGGTGGACCAACGGTCCGACCTCTACAGCCTCGCGGCGGTCGCGTACTTTGCGCTGCTGGGCGAGCCGCCGTTCACGGGGCAGACGGTGGACCAGGTGCTGGCCCGGCAGACCACCAACCAGCGCCCCGCCCTGCGGGAGCGCCGCCCGGACGTGCCGGAGGACCTGGCGGTGGTTCTGGAGCGGGCCCTCCACAACGAGGTGGAGCAGCGCTTCCCCTCGGCGGCGGAGTTCCTGCAGGCGCTCAACCGGGCGGTGGGCTCGGGATTGCGGCGCCGGAGCGGGGAGTGGGCCAAGGCGGCGCTCAAGTGGTGGCGCCCCTGACGCACCCTCTTGACGCGGCGGGACGGCGGCCCATCTTTGGGGCGGCCTAGCACTGAACCCGGCGGGCTCCGCCGGTAGTGGAGCACCCTCGCAGCACCTTCGCGACATCCCCGATCGACCGCACGCGGTCAGATGGTTGCAGCCGCCGGGAGGTTCCCGGCGTGTTGTCCCTGTCGGGCCCGGGGCTCTCCCCGGCTCGACGATGTTCCCCTACGCACGGAGTACAGCAGCATGCCTCGCGTCACTGGCACGGTGAAGTGGTTCAACGACGCCAAGGGTTTCGGCTTCATCACCCCCGAAAACGGCTCGAAGGACTGTTTCGTCCACCACACCGCCATCAAGGCGGACGGGTTCCGCAGCCTCACCGAGGGTGAGCGCGTCGAGTTCGACATCGTCGACGGGGCCAAGGGGCCCGCGGCCGAGAACGTCACGAAGGTCAAGTAAGCTGGGGCACGCTGCTCCTGAGGGAAGCCGGCCCGGGACCTTGTCCCGGGCCGGTTTTCTCGTTGGGGAGGTTGGGGGGCCCGGGACGCATGTGGGGATGGGGGGGCGGTTCCGGAAAAAAGGCGCGGCCCGAGGGCCGCGCCTTTCGATGCGGAGTCCGAAGCGGAGGGAACCGGCCTGACGGCCGACCCCGGCCTGCAGCTCACTTGTGGCGGTAGATGACCCGGCCGCGAGTGAGGTCGTACGGGGAGAGGACCACGGTGACGCGGTCGCCCTCGAGCACGCGGATCTTGAACTTGCTCATCTTCCCGGCAGCGTAGGCAAGGATCGAGTGGCCGTTCTCGAGGAGCACCCGGTAGTTGCGGTCCGGGAGGACCTCGGTGACCACACCTTCCATCTCGATGCCTTCTTCCTTCGCCATTCAGCCTCTCTGTTCCGGGTAGGGGGACCTGCCGACGGGGGAGGAATCTTGCCCACGAATCCCCCGGGGACAAGGGCCGAGGACCCCGGCCTCCGGGGGCCCTCCCGAGGGGCACCCTAGCCCCAGGCCCGCTCCAGCTCCTCCTCGACGAGCGCCACGAGCTCCCCGATCCGGGCCGTCTCGAAGGTGAACTCCACCCCCGCCGCCCGGTACAGCTCCGGAGTGACCGGGTGTTGCCGAGGGCCAGCGCCTCACGGTAGCGGCGGACGGCCTCGCCCTGGTCCTTCCGCGCGTTGCGCCAGACCTGCAGCGCGCCGACCTGCGCGATCCCGTACTCGATGTAGTAGAACGGGTAGAGGAAGATGTGGAGCTGGCGGTACCAGCGGCTCACCCGCTCGCGGTCGAGGCCGGACCAGTCGATGCCGCGCTCGAACCGGCTGCGGATGCGGAGCCAGGCCTGGTCGCGCGCGGTGGCGTCGTGGCCCTGGCCCGAGGTGTAGATCCAGCTCTGGAAGGCATCCACCCCCGCCACGTGGGCCAGGGTGATGAGCACGTCCTCGAGGTGCTCCGCGCGCGCCCGGCGCATCTCCTCGGCGGTGAACAGCCCGCCGTCCTCGCGGCCCATGTAGGGCGCGGCCAGCAGTTCCATGGACATGCTGGCCAGCTCGCACATCTCGAGGCCGGGGTGGCGCTCCCAGACCAGCGGGCGCGCGTGCGCCTCGAAGGCGTGGAAGGCGTGGCCGGCCTCGTGCAGCAGGGTGTTCACGTCGTCGAGCACGCCGACGGCGTTCATGAAGATGAAGGGCCGCCCGCGCGCGTGCAGCGTCTCGCAGTAGCCGCCGGGGCCTTGCCCTTCCGCACCTCGAGGTCCAGCAGCCTCGCGCGCCATGGTGGCAAACTGGTCCCCGAAGGCAGGAGCCACGCGCTGGAAGACACGGCCGCTCGCCTCGATCAGGTCGCCGGCGGCGCGGAAGGGAACGCGGGGCTCCCGGCCCTCGGGGTCGGGACCGACGTCCCAAGGGCGGGCGTCGGGACACCGAGCCGCTCGCGGCGACGCATGACACGCTCGACGGCGGGCGCGACCACCGCTCGACCGCCTCGTGGAAGCGACGGCAGTCGGCGGGGTGTAGTCGAAGCGGCACTTCGAGCGGAAGGCATACTCTTCGCGTACTCCTTGCAGCCGGCATTGGCCGCCACGGTGGCGCGCCGGGCAAAGAACCGTCGAAGATGCCGGCCAGCTCGTCGCGACGCTCAGGTACGCCGCGGTGCTGAGGCGGAAGGCCTCCCTCGCGCTCGGCGCGGTTGGTGCCTGGAGAATCGGCTGCGGCTCGGGAGGTCTTTTCCTCGCCCTTCCAGGAAACCGTCAGGCCGCCGGTGATCTTCTGGTAGCGGGTACCGAGCTCCTTGATTCCTGGAAGAGCGGGACGTTGGCCTC
>JBGAOL010000121.1:0-11094 GCA_044221825.1 Gemmatimonadales bacterium | reverse complement strand
AAGCACACCGAGCAGGAATGGTCCGGCTCCCCCGTCGTGGTCCTGGTCACGAGCCGCGAAGGCCGCACCTCCCTCATGCGCTGGTACCAGGCCTTCCTCGGCTCGGCCCCCGCCGGCATCCGCGTGGCCATCGCCGCCGACACCAAGGGCGCCCCCTTCTTCGTGAAAGGCGCCATCCGCGGCTCCATGCCCAAGGACACCCTGCTCCCGATACTCATTGACTACAGCGGCAAGCTCGCCCGCCCCCTCCGCGCCGGCGACACCCTCGCCGCCGTGTTCTATGGAGCCGACGGCCGCCTCATCGCCCGCCGCCCCCTCCCCACCGGCACCGAGCCCGACGCCGCGGACGCCACCCTCGTCACCGAACTCCTCGGCACCACGCGCTAGTCCCCCACATGGTAGGGGCCGGCTACAGCCGGCCCTACTATTCCCCTCGCCATTACTTCGCTGTGTGCGTTGGGAACTCACTCCGGGACGCTGGTCCGGATTTGTTTGAGGAGGGCCGGCTGTAGCCGGCCCCTACCATGATCAACGACGGATCCCTAGCGTATCCGCCGCAGGATCTCCGTCTCATAGAACACCCTCAGCTCCGGAAACGCCTCGAACTCCTCCCGGTACCACCGGCTCATCGCCACCGCCTCCGGCCAGCGGAGCCGCGCCAGGAACAGCTCGTGACTGTCGGCGCCGCGCACCAGCTCCAGGATCGTGGTCCGCACCACCTCGCGGAACAGCTCCGCCTTGTCGGGGAAGTACCGCCGGAACGTCCGCGGCGACACCTCCGCCACCCGCGCGATCGCCGACGGCCGCGCCCGCTGGAACCCCCGCTCCACGAACTCCGCGAGCGCCGCCGCCAGGATCCGCTCCCCCACCGCATCTATGGCCCGCGCCGGGCCGCGCATCGAGTTGGTCATGCCCGGGGGAGAAGGCAAGCGCGGGACCACCCGGCCGGCCAACGGCGCCAGCGCCTCCCGGCTCCTCGCGCCCCTCTCCAACCGCCCGCCCCCCAACAACTTCCCCACCTGCACGGTTGTCAGGCACCCCTGAATCCCGCCCTTGCCGGTCCCCGTACCGCTCACGACATTCAGCAATCCCGCGAAATCTCGCACCCCCATCTCGCGAGGAGTCCCCATGGCGCCCCAGCGGCACCAGGAGATGCTCCGCGCCATCACGCGCAAGATGGCGTCCACCACCGACCTCTCGGCGGTGCTCCAATCCATCGTCACGGCGCTGGTGGAGCAGCCCGGCATGCTCACCAGCCGCATCTGGCTGCTGATGGACGACGGCGAGTGCGACACCTGCCGGCGCGAGGGCCCCGTGGGCATCGCCCAGTCCTACGGCGCCCGCATGCTCCACCTGGCTGCCATCGAGGGGACCATCCCCAAGTACGAGCGCGAGTTCCACCTGCTGCCGGTGGACTACCCGACGCCGCCCGCCTGGGTGATCGGCACCCGGGAACCCGCGCGCATCAACGGCTTCCCCGACGCGCCCGGCGTCAGCATCCCGCCGGACTACGCCCAGCTCCTCCGCGATGCCGGCTGCCGCTCCGCCAACGCCTTCCCGCTCATCTTCCAGGGTGAGGTCCTCGGCTCCATCGGCCTCATCAGCGCCACCGAGCTCGACGACGACGAGTTCAACCTCCTCGGCATCTTCGCCGACCAGGCCGCCATGGCCATCCGGAGCGCCCAGCTCTTCCGCGACGTGGCCCGCTACAAGGACCGGCTCGAGATCGAGAACGCCTACCTCCAGCAGCAGCTCGAGGAAGACCGCGGCTACGAGGGCATCGTCGGCGCCAGCCCACAGCTCATGGGCGTACTAAGGAAGGTCAAGCAGGTGGCGCCGGTGGACTCCACCGTCCTCCTCCTCGGCGAGACCGGCACCGGCAAGGAACTCATCGCGCGCGCGCTCCACGAGGGGAGCCCGCGCAAGGACCGCCCGCTCATCAAGGTGAACTGCGGCGCCATCCCCCAGGGCCTCGTCGAGAGCGAGCTCTTCGGCCACGAGAAGGGCGCCTTCACCGGCGCGCTGCAGCGCCGCATCGGCCGCTTCGAGCTGGCCGACAAGGGCACCCTCTTCATGGACGAGGTGGGCGAGCTCACCCTCGAGACCCAGGTGAAGCTGCTGCGCGTGCTGCAGGAACGGGAATTCGAGCGCGTCGGCTCCACCCGCCCGCAGCAGGTGGATGTCCGCCTCATCGCCGCCACCCACAAGGAACTGGAGCAGGAAGTGGCCGAGGGCCGCTTCCGCGCCGACCTCTACTACCGGCTCAACGTCTTCCCCATCCGCATCCCCCCGCTCCGCGACCGCCCCAAGGACATCCCGCTGCTGGTGAGCCACTTCCTGGCCCAGTTCCAGCGCAAGCTCGCCAAGCCCATCAAGGGCCTGACGCCCGACAGCCTGGCCCGCCTCGAGGCCTACCCCTGGCCCGGCAACATCCGCGAGCTGCAGAACGTCATCGAGCGCGCCTGCGTCCTGGCCACCGACCCCATCATCGAGATCGGCGACGCCCTCCGCTCCACCCCGGGCCGCCCCACCACCGCCTCCCTCACCGCCCCCGCCGGCGCCGCCCCCCCAACCCCGGAGAGCATCATCCCCCTGGACGAAAACGAGCGCCTCCACATCCGCCGCGCCCTCCAGGCCGCCGCCGGCAAGATCCACGGCAAGGGCGGCGCCGCCGAGCTGCTCGGCATCAACGCCTCCACGCTCCGCTCCCGCATGCAGAAACTCGGCATCCCGACGCGCTGACGCGCCGCGCCGTCGCGCATAGCCCCCCTCGATGGTCCCGGCTGAGGAGGAGGGGTGGGGGCGGCCGTAGCTGCCCCGAACCAACCCACCCCGCCCGATCCCCCCGGCGCCCCCCATCCGACGATCCGCCGCGCATCCGCCGCGCGGCAATCCGGCCGCTACCGTGCCCCGTCCCACGGGGGCCGGTCAGCGACGCCGGGGCGCGGGCGCGGCGCACGTCCGGGTTCCCCTGACGGGCCGGCGACCGGCGCCCCTGCCCCTCCGCCGAACCGGGCCAGCGCACGATCAACGCGCGCTTGCGCGCATTTCACGGATCCCCACCGACATCCCGTAACGATATCCCGTTCCCCCTCGTACGCCACGGCCCACCCCGCCCCCTGCCCAAACGAGCCCAACCGCCTAACCGCATCCCCTCCAAAGCCTTACCGACCCCCGCCCCACCCGACGGGTCAGCAGCCGCCCGCGTGGCCCCGCCGTTGCCTTCTCTCCGGCCGAACCCAAACCGGAGAGCAGCTCCAATGCACCGTACCCGTCGCATCGCCATCGCCGCCGTGGTCCTCACCGCCTCCGCCGGCATCATCGCCTGGAAGGGCCTCGGCCACTCGGGCGGCAAGGACACCATCGTGGTGTCAGGCACCGTCGAATCCATCGAGGCCGACCTCGGCTTCGAACAGTCCGGCCGCCTCGCCACCATCGCCGTGCGCGAGGGCGCCGTGGTGGACTCCGGCACCATCCTCGCCGCCCTCGACCAGGCCGAGCTGGGCGCCGAGCGCGACGCCGCCGCCGCCGACCTGGCCGGCGCCGAGGCGATGCTCGCCGAGTACCTCGCGGGGAGCCGGGTGGAGGAAATCGCCCGGGCGAAGGCGCTCCTCTCCGTGGCCACCAACCGCCGCGACGCCGCCCGGCGCGACCGCGACCGCCTCGCCGAGCTCGCCCGCCAGGCCCTGATCAGCAAGCAGGAATTCGATCACGCCGAGACCAGCCTCGACGTCGCCGAGGGCGAGCGCGCCAAGGCGGAGGAAGAGCTGCGCCTGCTGCAGGCCGGCACCCGTCCCGAGCGCATCGCCCAGCAGCGCTCGGCGGCTGCGCGCGCCCGCGCCGCGCTGGAGCGCATTGACGCGCGGCTCGCCGAGTCCGAGGTCATCGCGCCGTTCGGCGGCACCGTCACCGTCCGCCACCGCGAACCCGGCGAGGCCGTGGCCCCCGGCGATGCCATCCTCACCCTGCAGGACCTGTCGGACCGCTGGGTCCGTGTCTACGTCCCCGGCGACGAGGTGGGCAAGCTGTCGATCGGCCAGTGCGCCGAGATCCGCGCCGATGCCTTCGCCGACCGCAGCTACGAGGGCATCATCGCCCACATCGCGAGCGTGGCGGAGTTCACCCCGCGGAACGTGCAGGCCACCAAGGACCGCGTGCGCCTGGTCTACGAAGTGCGCGTGCGCATCACCGGCGACGCGTCGGTGGACCTCAAGCCCGGCCTGCCCGCCGACGTCACCTTCGCGCCCTCGTGCGGCGCCGTGCAGGAGAGCCGCTGATGCGCCGAGAGTCCGCCTACACCGCCATCGACCCGCTGGTGCGGCTCGACGGCCTGGGCCACGCCTTCGGCAGCGTCACGGCCCTCGACGACCTCTCGTTCGACGTCCTCCCCGGCGAGCTGTTCGGGGTGGTGGGCCCGGACGGCGCCGGCAAGACCACGCTGCTCCGGATCCTGGCCGGCATCCTCCGCCCCATGCGGGGCGACGCCGAGGTGAGCGGCATCAGCGTGCGGCGCGATCCCGAGGGCGTGAAGCACCGGATCGCCTACATGTCGCAGCGCTTCGGGCTGTACCAGGACCTGACCGTGCGCGAGAACATCGAGTTCTACGCCACGCTATACCAGGTGGCGCCCGCGGCGCGCGAGGAGCGGATCGCTCGGCTCTGGGAGTTCAGCAACCTGGGCCAGTTCCAGGACCGCCTCGCCGGCAAGCTCTCCGGCGGCATGAAGCAGAAGCTCTCGCTCTGCTGCGCCCTGATCCACGAGCCCGAGGTGCTGCTCCTCGACGAGCCCACCTTCGGCGTGGACCCGATCAGCCGGCGCCAGCTCTGGCTCATCGTGCACGAGATGGTGGCGCGCGGCATGACCGCCATCGTGTCCACCGCCTACCTCGATGAGGCCGAGCGCTGCGACCGCGTGGCGATGCTGGCGGGCGGGAAGCTGGCGGCGCTCGACACGCCGCCCGCCCTCCAGGCCCGGCTCAGCGGCCGCCTGCTGGCCTTCGAGACCGCGCAGTCGCGTGAGGGGGCCGAGCTGCTGCAGGGGAACCCGCTGGTGCGGAGCGCCGCGGCCTTCGGCGAGAGCCTGCACGTGACGCTCGAGTCGGCCGAGGCGGGCCCGTCGCTCGCCATACTCCTCGCGGCGAGCGGGGTGGAAGTGAGCAGCGTGGCGCCCCTCGGCGCCTCCCTCGAGGACGTGTTCATCGACCTGACGAGCGTGGCCCATGCGCACTGACACGCCGGCCGTGGACATCCACGCCCTCACCCGCCGCTACGGCGACTTCACCGCCGCCGACCAGGTGACGCTGACCGTCGCCCGCGGCGAGGTGTTCGGGTTCCTCGGTCCCAACGGCGCCGGGAAGACCACCACCATCAAGATGCTGACCGGCCTGGTGCGCCCCTCCGCGGGCACCGGCACGGTGGACGGCCTGGACCTGGCCACCGAGGGCGAGCGCATCAAGACGCGGATCGGCTACATGTCGCAGCTCTTCTCGCTTTACGCGGACCTGACCGTGGACGAGAACATCGAGTTTGCCGCCGGCATGCACGAGGTGACCGGTGCCCGGCTCGAGGCCCGCCGCGACTGGGTGCTCGACATGGCCGGCCTCCGGGAGCACCGCACCCGCATGACGGGCGCGCTCCCGCTCGGCTGGAAGCAGCGCCTGGCCCTGGGCTGCGCCGTGCTGCACGAGCCGGCGGTGCTCTTCCTCGACGAGCCCACCAGCGGTGTGGACCCCGTGGCCCGTCGCCAGTTCTGGGACGTGATCCGCCGCCTGGCACGGCAGGGCACCGCGGTGTTCGTCAGCACGCACTACATGGAAGAGGCGGAGTTCTGCGATCGCCTGGCCTTCATGAACCGCGGCAAGATGGTCAGCTGCGGTACCCCGGCCGGCCTCCGCGGCACCATGCAGGAGCCCATCCTCCGCGTGGACACCGACGACGCCCCGCGCGCCGTTCCGCTGGTGGCCGCGAGCAGTGAAGTGATCGACGCCTCGCTCTTCGGGCGCGGCCTGCGGGTGGTGGTGAAGGAAGCGGAGCGGGGGATCCACGAGCTCGAGGCGCTCTTCGGCGCCCACCAGCTCTCGCTCAAGGGGATCGAGCGGATCTCGCCGTCCCTGGAGGATGTCTTTGTCGCCGCGGTGAACCGGGCGGGAGGAGCGGTGGTCTCATGAGTCACGCAACCAGCCGGCGATTCAACGCCACACGCATGCTTGCGATTGCGAAGAAGGAATGGCTGCAGATCCGCCGTGACGGGCGGAGCCTCGGCCTCGCGTTCCTGCTGCCGGCCATGCTGCTCTACCTCTTCGGCGTCGCCATCACCACCGACGTCGAGGACATCCGCCTGGTGGTGCTCGACCACGACCACTCCGCCGAGTCCCGCGCCCTGGTCGATGCCTTCGTGCAGTCGGGCTACTTCCTGCTCGAGGCCCGCCTCGACCGCCTGGAGCAGGCCGAGGACAAGATCATGCGCGGCGACGCGCGGATCGCGCTGGTGATCCCGGAGCGCTTCGCCGCCGACTTGAAGGCCGGCCGCCCCGCGCCCATCGAGCTCCTCCTCGACGGCGCCGACGCCAGCACCGCCACCGTGGCCCGCGGCTACGCGGACGCCATTGCGCGGAGCTTCAGCGACAAGGTGCTGCTCGCGGGCCGCCACCTGACGCCGCCCGTCACCGCCGAGACCCGCGTCTGGTTCAACGAGACGCTGGACTCGACGGCCAAGGTGGTCCCCGGCCTCATCGCCGTGATCATGTCCATCATCTCGGCCATGCTCACCAGCCTGACGATCGCGCGGGAGTGGGAGCGCGGCACCATGGAGCAGCTCGCGGCCACGCCCGTGGGCCGGGCGGAGCTGGTGTTCGGCAAGCTGCTGCCGTACCTCGGCATCGCCCTCATCGACGTGGCCATGTCGCTGGCGTGCTGCGTGTACCTGTTCGAGGTGCCGTTCCGCGGCAGCCTGGTGCTCTTCGCCGTGGCAAGCATGGTGTTCCTGGCCGGGGTGCTGGCGCTCGGGATCTTCCTGAGTGCCACGCTCAAGGCGCAGCTGCTGGCGGTGCAGGCCTCGATCTTCGCCACCTACATGCCGGCGCTGCTGCTGTCGGGGTTCTTCTACTCGCTGCAGAGCATGCCGCTCACCCTGCAGCTCGTGAGCCGCGTGGTGCCGGCCCGCTACTTCGTGGAGATCACCCGCGGCGTGTTCCTGCGCGGCATCGGCCTCGAGGTGATCTGGGCGCCGCTGCTGGGCCTCGGGATCTTCGCCACCGTGATGGTGACGCTCACCATCCGCACCTTCCGGAAGGAGCTGGTCTGATGTCGCGCCTCTCGCCCATCCGCCTGTGGCAGCTGGTCAAGAAGGAGTGCAAGCAGCTCCTCCGCGACCCCAAGGCCAAGCCGATCCTGCTGGTGTCGCCGGTGCTGCAGTTCATCCTGCTCGCCTACGCCTCCACCAGCGACGTGGAGCACATCCGCACCGTGGTCCTGGACCAGGACCAGAGCCGCGACAGCCGCGCCATCGTGGCGGCGTACGAGGCCACGGGCTACTTCGACCTGCAGGGCAGCGTGACGAGCCCCGCCGAGCTCGTGGCCACGCTGGACGAGGGCCGCGCCGTGGTGGGCCTCCTCATCCCCGCCAACTTCGAGCGCGACCTCCGCTCCGGGAAGGGCGCCGAGCTGCAGGCGCTCATCGACGGCAGCGACGCGTCGGTGGCCACCGTGGCGCAGAGCTACGTGGGCCAGGTGGCCGAGCGCTTCGGGGCGCGCACCATGAACGTGGTGCGGCCCGGCGGCATCGAGCTCCGCGCGCGGGCGTGGTTCAACCCGAGCCTCGAGAGCCGGCTCTTCAACGTGCCGGCCATCCTGGGCACGCTGATCTTCACCACCTGCCTCATGCTCACCACCATGACGCTCGTCCGCGAGCGCGAGGTGGGGACGCTGGACCAGCTGCTGGTGAGCCCCATCCGGGCCAGCGAGATCATGATCGGCAAGATGGCGCCGATCTTCGCGGTGGGCTTCTTCCACCTGGCCATCTTCGCGGCCATCACCCGCTGGCACTTCCACATCCCCTTCCGGGGCACGGTGGCGGCGCTGCTGGTGGCGTCCGCGCTCTTCCTCCTCGCCGCGCTGGCCATGGGCCTCATGATCTCGGCCGTGAGCAGCACGCAGCAGGAGGCGTTCATGCTGATGATCCTCGCCATGCTGCCCGCCATGGTGCTGTCCGGGATGCTCTCGCCGGTGGAGAACATGCCGGTGGCGCTCCAGTGGGCCACGCTGGGCAACCCGATCCGGCACTTCCTGGTGATCCTGCGCGGCGTGTACCTGAAGGGCACCGGGCTCCGCGAGCTCTGGCCCCAGTTCCTCGCCATGGCGCTCATCGCCGGCGCCGCCCTGACCTTTGCGACCAACCGCTTCCGGCGTTCCATCGCCTGACGCCTACGACCATTCCTGGAGACTCGAGCCATGACCGCCATCATCACCCGCCCGGCCGCCGCCGTTGCCGCCCTGGGCTTCATCCTCGCCGCGGCGCCGATTGCCGCACAGCAGACGGACGACGGCCGGCCACGGCCGGCCGCTACGGATCCGATTTCGTTGGGGGACGCCGCGCGGCTCGCCGCTGGCCGCGCGCCGAGCGCGGTGGGCGCCCGCGCCCGCGCCTTCCAGGGCGACGCCCGCGTGGCCCAGGTGCGGAGCGAGTTCCTGCCGCAGCTCGGCACCGAGGCCACCATGGATGGCGGCCCCGAGGCCACCGCGCTCCCCACCGGCACCTACCTGGGCGGTGCGCCGCGCATGGTTTCCGAGCGCACCGTGGACGTGCGACTGCAGGCCACCCAGCGGCTCTTCGACCTGCCCACGCTCCGCCGCCTCCGCGCCACCAGCACCGAGGCCGACGCCATCGCCTACAGCGCCGTGGCCGCCGAGGAACAGGCGGCCACCCGGGGCGCGCTGGCGTACCTCGAGCTGCAGCGCGCCGACGCCCGCGTGGCCGCGCGCCTCGCCGACTCGTCGCTCGCCGCCGAGCTGCTCGGTATTGCGCGGCAGCAGCTCAACGCGGGGACGGCCATCGCGCTGGACGTGACGCGTGCGGAGTCACAGCTCGCCAGCATCGTCTCGCAGCTCATTGCGGCCCGGAGCGCCCGGGCCCGCGCCGAGCTGGAGCTGCACCATGCGCTAGCGCTGCCGCTCCGGAGCCCCCTGCAGCTCGCCGACTCCCTCCGCGCCCCCGGCGGCGAGGAGGCCACCGAGGAGCAGGCCGCCATCCAGACCGCCATGAACCGCCGTGGCGACCTGCTCTCGGCCGGCACCCACGCGGAGGCCGCGCGCCGGGAGATCGGCGCGGTGAAGGCGGAGCGGCTGCCGGTGGTGCAACTCTTCAGCAGCGCGGCGAGCACGCGGGACGGCGTGTTCGACAACCGCGCCTACGGGATCTCCGTCAGCCTCAATCTGTTCGATGGATTCCGGCGGGACGCCCGCGTGGCCGAGTACCGCGCGCGCGAGCGGGAGGCGGATGCGGAATGGCAGGACCTCAAGCTCCGCATCGAGGTGGACGTGCGCGGCGCCCTCGTGGACCTGGCGGCCGCCCGCGAGCAGGTCACCGCCGCCGACCTGCAGCTCCGCCTGGCGGAGCAGGAAGTGGAGCAGGCCCGCGAGCGTTTCCGCGCCGGCGTGGCGGGCAACGCCGACGTGATCCAGGCGTCCCTCACCCTCAACCACGCCCGCGACATCGTGGTGGACGCGCGCACCACCTGGCACCAGGCGCGCGTGCGGCTGGCGGCGGCGCAGGGCGTCGTCACGGAAATCCACTGACATCGCCGGCATGGTAGGGGCCGGCCATGGCGCGGTGTGCACTGAGAACTCACTCCGGGACGCTGGTCCGGGTTTGTTCGAGGAGGGGCCGGCTGTAGCCGGCCCCTACCGGGCGGCCCGTCCCCTCTCCCCCGCGTACGTACGGGCCGGATATATCCGGCCCCTACGGACTCGCTTCTACGACGCCCTCACCACAATCTCCCGCCGCATCCCCACCATCACGCGCGGCTCCCCCTGCCCCGCCGCATTCGGCACGAAGCACAGCAGCACGTACCGCCCCGGCTCGGGTCCCGCACAATGGTGTTGGACGTCCCCGGCTCGAGCCCAACCGTCCCGCCCTCGCCCCTGGCCGGCGGCGGGCCCTTGAGGCCGCCCTGCACCCACGCCATGAAGTCGTCGCCGCTCTTGCGACCGTCGTCGAGACGGAACAGCACCAGCTCGTGCGGCTGCGGGCCGTCGTTCACCACCAGGATGGTGTGCCGCCCCGCGGCGAGTGTGTCAGGCAGGTCGAAGCTGAAGTCCTTGAGCCGGATGGTGGCATCGGGCGCGGGCGCGGTGGCGCGCGCCTCGGCGCCGGCCGCCGCCACCGTGAACCCCGCCACCATCCCCTTGGCGATGTGCGGCTGGCCGTCGGCCGCGGGGATGAAGCAGATCACCGCGTAGTTGCCGGCGTCGAGATCCACGTAGGCCACGTTGCTGTCACCCGGCTCGGTGGCGTTGGGCCCGCCCAGCCCGCGCGCCCAGGCCGGCGGGCCGTGCTCCAGGTCCGCCTGCGCCAGGTCGGCCAGCGTCTTCCCGCCGGTCAGGTGCAGCAGCTGCGAGTGGTGCAGCTCCTTCCCCTCATTGACCAGCTTGAGCACCACCGTCCCCGCCGTTGGCGTGCCTTCCACCGCGTAGCCGTAGTCGTGCGCCACCAGCCGCACCGACGACATCGCGGGCGCGCGGTTGCAGCTCGAGAGGAGGGGACGGACGCGGCGATCACCACGAACGGCACGAGTCGGCGAGAGCGATGCATCGAGGAGTCCTTGGAAAGGGAAGGCCGCGCCCAATCCTCCGTGACCCGGCGCGGCCAACACTCACCCTCGGTACCACGATCCGCCAGCCATCGAAAACGCGTCACCCCCCACACCGTCCCAGAGTGAGTTCCCAAACATGGTAGGGGCCGGCTACAGCCGGCCCTCCTCAAGTAAACCCGGACCAGCGTCCCGGAGTGAGTTCTCAGCGCATACAGCGTAGTAAGGGCGCGGGGAATAGGAGGGACGGAGTAATGCGGGGAATAGGAGGGCCGGCCATGGCCGGCCC